>JANWZF010000036.1 GCA_025054905.1 Tepidimonas sp. | reverse complement strand
GTGGCCAGTGCCGCGCGAGCCTGCGCGCTCAGGCGCGCTTGCAGCTCGTGCAGGGTTTGCAGCTGCCCCTGCAGCTGTCGCAGGGTGGCGAGGTCGTCAGGGTTGGCGGCGAGCTTGCCGAGCACCGGGCGTGCCTGCACGAAAGCGCGCGCCAATTGCTCACACGCGCTGGCCAGCGCATCGGCATCCAGTTCGCCGGCGGCATGGCGGGTGGCGATCGTCAAGGTCGCCTGCGTTTGACGCACCAAATCCTGCAGAACGCTGGACGGGCTGGCGCAGGCGGCATCCGTCATGGTCACCCGCGACGGTCAGTCCTGCGGCCGCGGGCCGGCTGCCAGACCCAGCATCTCGCGCGCGCTGCTCAACAGCCGGTCGGCGATCGACTCGGCGTTGACCGAAAAGCTCCCATTCTGGATCGCCGTGCGCATGGCTTCGACCTTGGCGGCGTCGAACACATCGGTGCCGGACCGCGCCACGCCGCCGGTCATCGCCTGCGTGACGGGCGAGAGCTTGACCGTGCTGGCCGGTTCCGCAGTCGCTGGCGCAGGCGCAGCCGAACCCGCGCCCGGCGTGGAACGCTTGGGCGCGGCAACCGGGACTCCGAATTTGGCGTCAGGCGACTGTTGGACTTTCATGGCGACTCTCCAGACCCATGTCTTGGGCCTTGCTTGAGAGCCTTATCGGCACGGTGCGGGCGAACTTTAGCGCTTTTTGCGCGACCGCGCTACAGCGCCACGTCCACGGTCGTGGCATCGACCACCGTGCCCAACACGATGCGCTTGTTGGGCAGCCGCACGCGCACCGTCTCCCCCAGATGGCCGTGGCCCAGCGCTTCGCCCGTGGCCGTCAGGGTAAAGCCCAGGCCCTGCACGCGCAGCTTGACGGTGCTGCCGCTGGCAAACACCTGCGGGGCGCGCACGCTGCCTACCCGTAGCACCTGGCCAGCCGCCAATCCCCGCACCGGCTGCTGACCGACCCAGTCCTCGGGTCGTACCAGCACCGCCTGGCGCTGGGCGCTCCATTCCACTTCGGCGGCCTCGGCGTGCGCTGGCTCCAGCGTCGTGCCCGGCGCCACCGGCTGGCGCAGCACCCAACCCGGTCCCCACACCCGCACATGAATCGGCAAAAACACGTTCCACGGCACGGGGCCTTCGACGCAGCGCAGCCCGATCCGGCTGGGACCCCACAGCACCGTGCCCGGTGGCAGGTGCGGCTCCACGCGTGCGCAGGGGGCCAGGCGCAGACGGCTGTCGAGGCTGCCGACTTCGACTTCCACGCGCAGGCGCGCCGGCAGCGCCGCTTGCTGGACCTGCGCGTCGGCGCGCTGCTGCAGCCAGGTCGCCAGGCCCGCACGCCAGCCGGGCGAGCCCAGCGGCGCAGCCACGGGGTCAGCCGCCTGGGCCAGCGCTGCTGTCAGGCCCAGCAGGGTGAGGGCCACCATCTGCTTCATGCCCGCACTGTAGGTCCAGCCGGCCCGGGTCAAACGCTCCAACAGCGCCGCTGACGTGCCGCTGTTTGCGGCTTTGCGAACTCTCAAGTTTTTGACAATCCAGCCATGGCCTGTCGCCACACCCCGTGCAGGGATGCGCCGCGGCGGGCCGCCCCGGGTCGTGACCCGCCCAGCCGATGGAGGCCGATATGTTGAACCGCATGACCGAGCGCATCGACTTTCTGGGTCAGGCGCTGCAGCTGCGCGCCTGGCGCCAGCAGGTCATTGCCAGCAACATCGCCAACGCCGACACGCCCGGCTACGTGGCGCGGGAGGTGGATTTTCGTGCCGCGCTGCAACAGGCGCGCGCCGGGGGGCCGTCGATCAGTCCGGCCTTGCAGGCTGGCGCGGCGCCCGCCCTCGCGCTGGCCGGCGACGACGCGCGCCACCTGCGCACCGTCCACAGCGCCGCGGGCGTGATCGACCGCAACCGGCTGGCCTACCAGCTGCGCACGCAACCGGCGCTGGACCAGAACACCGTGGATCTGGATCAGCAGCGGGCCAATTTTGCCGACAACGCGGTGCAGTACGAATCGACGCTGCGCTTCATCAATGGCCACGTCAAGACGATGCTGGCGGCCATCCAGGGTCAATGACGCTGAAGGGGATCGACCATGTCCATGCTGCGCATCTTCGACGTTTCCGGCAGCGCCCTGGCCGCGCACTCGCAGCGCCTCAACACCGTGGCCAGCAACCTGGCCAACGCCGACGCGGTGGCTGGCCCCGATGGGCAGGCGTACAAGGCGCGTCAGGTGGTGTTTCAGACCGTGCCGATGGGCGAGCCCGCCTCGGCCGGTGTCAAGGTCCGCACGATCGTCGAAAGCGACGCGCCCAACCGGCGCATCTACAACCCGCATCACCCCAGCGCCGACGCGCAGGGCTATGTCACCTACTCCAACGTCAACCCGGTGGAGGAGATGGTCAACATGATCGCCACGGCACGGTCGTACCAGAACAACGTCGAGGTCATGAACACGGCCAAGACGCTGCTGCTGAAAACCCTGCAGATGGGCCAGTGACCCGGAGCCACTGCCATGTTCATGACCCCACTGAGCAACAGCCAGATCGAAGCCTACAACGCCAAGGGTGGCGCACAGGCCGAGCAGACCGATCCAAAAGCGATGCAGGAGCGCTTCCTGAAGCTCTTCGTCGCCCAGCTCAACCATCAGGATCCGCTCAACCCCCTGGACAACGCGCAGATGACCACGCAGATGGCCCAGATCAACCAGGTCGTGGGGCTGCAGCAGGTCAACGAAACGCTCAAGAGCCTGGGCAGCCAGTTCGGCATGATCGGCGCCATCCAGGGCGCGCAGCTGGTGGGACGCACCGTGGCCTCCGAGGGCCAGGGCCTGCTTGTGCGCGACGGGCAGGCGCGCGGTGCCTTCAGCCTGGACGCTGCCGCCGAGCGCGTCGTGGTGGAGATTCTGGGCCCGGCTGGCGAAGTGCTGGGCAGCACCGAGCTCGGTGCGCGCAGCGCGGGCCTGCAGACCTTTGAGTGGGCGCTGGGCAACGTGCCGCCGCAGCAGGTGCGCAGCCTGCGCGTGACCGCCACCGGTGCCCAGGGGCAAGCCGTCAAGGCCACGCCGCTGGCGCTGCACCAGGTGCAGTCCGTCGGCATGACCGAAGGCAGCCTGCGCCTGCGCACCGACGGCGGCACCTTGACCTACGAGCAGGTGCTGGCGTTTCTGTGACCCCCGCGTGCTGCGCTCTTCACCCCTTTCGGAATCGACCCA
>JANWZF010000010.1 GCA_025054905.1 Tepidimonas sp. | reverse complement strand
ACCGCCACGGGCGCGCCGGTGGCCTGCGCCAGCAGCACCGGTTCGTCGCCGCACAATCCGGGGTCGGGGTCGTCGGCCACCAGCTGAGGCGTGGTCGCGCGCCCGCCATAGCCGCGCGCCACCACCCCGGGGCGCCAGCCGCGCGTTTGCAGGTGCTGCACCAAGGCGGCGGTGGTGGGCGTCTTGCCTGCCCCGCCGACGATCACATTGCCCACCACAATCACCGGCACCGGGGCTGACCACGGCCGGCGCAATCCCCAGCGCCATGCCGCGCGGCGGGCTGCCAGCAGCCCGTGCATCAGGGCGTGCACGGGCCACAGCGCACGTGCGGGCAGGCCGCGGCGGCGCCAGATCGACTGCGGATCACACTTCAGACTGCTCACGGCGCGCGGCCGCGCTGGGTGGCAAAGGTGATCTGCACCAGCCCCGCCTGGCGCGCGGCGTCCAGCACGTCGATCACCGCCTGGTGCGCCGCTGCGGCATCGGCCTGAATCACCAGCAGCACGTCGGTGCGGCCCTGCCGCGCATCACGCAGGGCCGCCATCAGCGCCTCCACCCCACGCTGGGTCAGCACCTGCTGATCGACCGCCACCCGTCCATCGGCGGCCACCGTCACGACAATCTCGGAGGGGCGCTGCGGCGGCGTCTCGGCGTCGGCCTGCGGCAGCGTCACCTGCAGCGCCGTGGCCTGGCTGAAGGTGGTCGTCAGCATCAGAAAGATCAGGATCACCAGCAGGACGTCGATGAACGGGATCAGGTTGATCTCCGGCTCGTCCTGGTGGCCGTGGCGGAAGTTCATCGTGACCGGCTCCGGGCAGGGCAGGGGCGCTTCAGGCGCGCAGCCGCAGCAGGTGATGGGCAAAGCGCTCGGCCGCCACTTCCAGCTCCAGCAGCAGCGCGTCGGCACGCGCGCGATACAGGCGCCAGAAGATCAGGGCCGGCACCGCGATGATCAAGCCGAAGGCCGTGTTGTAGAGCGCCACCGAGATGCCGTGCGCGAGCTGGGCCGGGTTGCCCCCACCGGGCAGCAGTCCGCCTGGTCCGGACTGCGAGCCGAAAATCTCGATCATGCCGATGACCGTGCCCAGCAGGCCGAGCAACGGCGCTGCCGAGGCTACGGTGGCCAGTCCGCCCAGATAGCGCTGCAGTTGTGCGGCGGCACGGCGGCCGGCAGCCTCCAGAGCGGCGCGCAGTTCGGCCTCGGTGGCGTGTGGGTTGGCGTGCAGCGTGGCCAGACCAGCGGCCAGCACCGAGCCCAGCAGCGAATGCTCAGCCAGTTGCTGCACCACAGCCGGCGCCGGCACCGTATGGCGCGAGGCCTCGATCGCTTCGTCCACCAGGCCGGGTGGGGCGACTCGCGCACGGCGCAGGCTCCAGGCCCGCTCCAAAATCAACGCCAGCCCCACGATGGAGCAGGCGATCAGGGTCCAGATCGGCCAGCCCGCAGCTTGTATGATCGACAGCAACCCAACCTCCATGCGCGACGTGTTGCGTGGCGCATTATGACCGAGCGCCGCCGCGCGGCACGTGTGCAATCCGTCGATGACCACAGCCAGGCCAACGACCCCGCCCGACTCAAGCGAGCAAGTCCCCGCCGTCTGGAGCGTGGGGGCGCTGGTGGCGGCCGTGGCCGATGCGCTGCGGGTGCGCTTCAACCCGGTGCAGGTGGTCGGCGAGGTGGCCGGCTGCACCCGTGCGGCCAGCGGACACACGTACTTCACGCTCAAAGACGAGCAGGGGCAGCTGCGCTGCGCGCTGTTTCGCCGCGTCGCCGATGGCAGCGGCGTGACGCTGCGCGATGGCCTGCGCGTGCAGGTCAGCGGACGGCTGGACGTGTATGCGCCGCGCGGCGACCTGCAGCTGATCGTCGAGCGGGTGCGCCCGGCGGGCCTGGGCAACCTGTACGAGCAGTTTTTGCGCCTGAAAGCGCAGCTGCAGGCCGAGGGGCTGTTCGAGGCGGCCCGCAAGCGGCCGCTGCCACCGTATCCGCAATGCGTCGGGGTGGTGACCTCGCTTGATGCCGCGGCGTTGCGCGACGTGGCCACGACGCTGGCGCGGCGTGTTCCCCACCTGCCGGTGCGGCTGTATCCGGCAGCCGTGCAGGGGGCGCAGGCGCCCGCGCAGCTGTGCGCGGCCTTGCAGCAGGCCTACCGCGATTTCGAACGCCTTGGCGTGCCTCAGGTGCTGCTGCTGGTGCGCGGGGGCGGGTCGCTGGAGGATCTGTGGGCGTTCAACGACCCGCAGCTGGTGCGCACGGTGGCGCGGGCGCCGATGCCGGTGATCTGCGGCGTAGGGCACGAAACCGATGTCACGCTGGCCGATTTTGCGGCCGATCTGCGCGCCCCGACCCCGACGGCGGCCGCTGAGCTGTGTGCGCCGGCGCGCGCCGAGCTGGAGCAGGCGCTGCAGCGCCTGCACACGCGCCTGCGGGAGGAGGCCTGGCGCCGCCTGGACGAGCGGGCACAGCGCCTGGACCGCATCGCCGCACGGCTGGGGCGGCCTTCGCAGCGGTTGGCGCAGCAGCGCCAGCGCCTGCTTGCCGTGCAGCATCGCTGGCAATTGGCGTCGCAGGCGCTGCTGCAGCGCCAACGCCAGCGGCTGCAGGGGGGGCAGCAGCGTTTACAGACGGCAGCGGTGGCCCAGCTGACGCGCCAGCGGCTGCGTTGGCAGGCCTGGGTCCAGCGGCTGGCCGTGCTGCCCGAAGCGCGCCGGGTGCGCGAGGAGCAACGCCTGCAGGCGCTGCAGGCGCGCTGGCCGCGGGCGGTGCAGGTGTATCTGCAAGGTCAGACGCTGCGGCTGCAGCACTGGCAGGCACAGCTCGATCTGCTCGACCCGCAGCGCGTGCTGCAGCGCGGCTATGCGCTGGTCACCGACGCCGACGGCCACGTTGTCGTGCAGGCGGCGCAGCTGAGGCCCGGGCAAGACGTGCAGGTGCGTCTGGCGCACGGCGCGTTTGCGGCCGAAGTCAGGCAGGTCGAGCCGCACGCCCCGCCGCGCTAGCCGTCAGCCCCCCAGCCCCACCAGGGGCAACGTCCCTTGCCTACAATGGGGACGTTTGTGTCAACCATCCATTCATCGCGAGGAGCTGCCATGGAGCACACGTTACCCGCCTTGCCTTACGCCATCGACGCGCTGGAGCCGTACTACTCGAAGGAAACGCTGGAGTACCACCACGGCAAGCACCATCAGGCCTACGTCACCAACCTGAACAACCTGCAAAAGGGCACCGAATACGAGTCGATGGCGCTGGAGGACATCATTCGCAAGGCGCCCAACCCCGGCCCGATCTACAACAACGCCGCGCAGGTCTGGAACCACACGTTCTTTTGGCACTGCATGAAGCCGGGCGGTGGCGGTGAGCCGACCGGCGCGCTGGCGGCAGCCATCCACGCCAAGTGGGGCAGCTACGCCGCGTTCCGCGAGGCCTTTGTCAAAAGCGCGGTGGGCAACTTCGGCTCCGGCTGGACGTGGCTGGTCAAGAAGCCCGACGGCAGCCTGGACATCGTCAACACGGG
>JANWZF010000350.1 GCA_025054905.1 Tepidimonas sp. | reverse complement strand
GCCAACGCCACCAGCCGACGGGCGCGCTCCAGCACCTGCTCACCGTGCGCGATCGCCGGCATCAGGCGCGCTTGATAATCGACCAGCACCAGCTGGCAGTCGTTTGCATCCAACAGCATCGGGTTCGGGTGGGGCAGCGGTGGCCCCCGGGGTTGACGTCGGCAGCCGCAGCCGCGTATCGTAACCGCCATCATGCGCGTTTCCGAATACTTGCGGTGCCGCAGGGTACCCGGCCGGTTTTTCGGGTGGCTGGGTGTGGCCTGCGCGTTGCTGCTGGCGGGCTGTGCGGCCCCACCGGTGACGGGCAGCGGTGGCCGCACGGCAGCCAGCCTCCCTCCCGATGACGATGCCTTGTTGCAGTGGCTGCGTCAGCGCGAGGCCGACGGCGCCGCAGCCGATCTCGCGCGACTGCGCACCGACGCGCTGGTGGTGGCGATAGCGTATGTGGGGGTACCCTACCACCGTGGCGGCAGCGACTACGAACAAGGCGTGGACTGCAGCGGCTTTGTGCAGATCGTGTTTCGTGAAGGCGCCGGGGTGCGGCTGCCGCGCACGGCGGCCGAGCAGGCCCAGGCCACCCAACCGATCGAGCCCGAAGCGCTCAGCCCCGGGGATCTGGTGTTTTTCAACACCTCGGGGCGCCCTTACAGCCACGTCGGGATCTACGTGGGACAAGGGCGCTTCGTGCATTCGCCGCGCCCGGGCGCCCAGGTGCGGCTGGAGCGCCTGGATGCGGCGTATTGGCGTGCGCGCTTCGACGGCGCACGCCGGGTTGAACCCGGCGCGACGCTACAGGCTCGCGCCGGCAACTGAGCGGATGAGGCCGCTTCTCAAGTTGTGGCCGCCGAGGCCTTGCGCAGAAGGTCGTAGAGCTGGTCCTTCAGCAGCAGCTTTTCTTTCTTCAGCGTTTCGATCTGCTCGTGGGTGCCGGGCTCGATGCCCTGTTCCATGCGCTGGATGCGCTCATCGAGCTCGTTGTGCTTGTCGAACAGGCGCTGGAAGTGATGGTCACTCGTCTTGAGCTTGGAAATCAGGTCTCGGTATTCCGGAAACATCTTGGCCTCCTCATCACGGTTGCAACGCGGTCATGGTAACGGACCGCCTGACCGCCGTGTCAGGCCCACGGCAAGCCGGCTTGACCTAACGCAAAGCCCGCGCGGTGCGTCGCCACAGCGCCTTGGCGCGCATGCACCGGCCCGCAGCACGGCGATGCTGCGCCGCTTGCCGGCAGCGGTTACGTCCGCACGCAGTCGGCGTAGTAGCGTTTGCGGCCGTCGAAGCCCTCCTCGACCACCAGGCCGTGGATGTCCGTCTCGAAACCTGGGCAGCGTTCGTTGAACTCGCGCGAAAACTTCAGGTAGTCGACGATGCGCCGGTTGAACACTTCGCCCGGAATCAACAGCGGGATGCCGGGCGGATACGGCGTGATCAACGCGGTGGTGACACGGCCTTCCAGCTCGTCGATCGGCACGCGCTCGGTGTTGCGCCGCGCGATCTGCGCGTAGGCGTCACTGGGCTTCATGGCCGGGGTCAGATCGCTGAGGTAGATCTCGGTGGTCAGGCGCGCCACGTCGTATTTGGCGTACATCTCGTGCACGAACTGGCACAGGTCGCGCAGGCCCATGCGCTCGTAGCGCGGCTGCTTGCGGCAGAACTCGGGCATCACGCGCCACATCGGCTGGTTGCGGTCGTAGTCGTCCTTGAACTGCTGCAACGCCGTCAGCAGCGTGTTCCAGCGGCCCTTGGTGATGCCGATGGTGAACATGATGAAGAACGAGTACAGCCCGGTCTTTTCCACCACCACCCCGTGCTCGGCCAGGAACTTGGTGACGATGCTGGCGGGGATGCCGGTGGGCGCAAAGTCGCCCTTGAGGTTGAGGCCTGGCGTGATGATGGTGGCCTTGATCGGGTCGAGCATGTTGAAGCCCGGCGCCATGTCGCCAAAGCCATGCCAGGCATCCTCGCCGTCGGCGGTCTGCACGCCATCGGCATCGGTGCGCTTGAGCACCCAGTCGCTGGCCCGACCGATGCCCTCCTCGGCCAACTCCTCCGGCCCCCAGACCTGGAACCACCACTCCTCCGGACCAAACTCGTTGTCCACCTTGCGCATCGCGCGCCGGAAGTCCAGCGATTCGGCAATGCTTTCCTCGACCAACGCCGTACCGCCCGGCGGCTCCATCATCGCAGCGGCCACGTCGCAGCTGGCGATGATGCTGTATTGCGGGCTGGTGGAGGTGTGCATCAGGTAGGCTTCGTTGAACAGGTGCCGGTCCAGTTTTTGGGTCTGGGAATCCTGCACCAGCACCTGTGAGGCCTGGCTGATGCCCGCCAGCAGCTTGTGGATTGACTGGGTGGAGTACACCACCGAATGCTGCGGCCGCGCGCGCTTGCGCCCCATGGCGTGGTACGTGCCGTAGAACGGATGAAACGCCGCATGCGGCAGCCACGCTTCGTCGAAGTGCAGGTTGTCCACGTAGCCATCCAGCATGCGCTTGATGGTCTCGGTGTTGTAGAGCACACCATCGTAGGTGGACTGCGTCAGCGTCAGGATCTTGGGCCGCACGCTGGCCGCATCCACCCCCTGCAGCAAAGGATGCGCGGCGATCTTGGCGCGGATGTTGTCCGGCTCGAACTCGCTTTGCGGAATCGGCCCGATGATGCCGTAGTGGTTGCGCGTGGGCTTCAGAAAAACGGGGATGGCCCCCGTCATGATGATCGAGTGCAGGATCGATTTGTGACAGTTGCGGTCCACCACCACCACGTCGCCCGGGGCCACCGTGTGGTGCCAGACCATCTTGTTGCTGGTGCTGGTGCCGTTGGTGACGAAGAAGCAGTGGTCGGCGTTGAAGATGCGCGCAGCGTTGCGCTCGCTTTCGCCGATGGCGCCGTTGTGATCCAGCAGCTGGCCGAGCTCCTCCACCGCGTTGCAGACATCGGCGCGCAGCATGTTCTCGCCAAAAAACTGGTGAAACATCTGCCCCACCGGGGTCTTCAGAAAGGCCACACCGCCCGAATGCCCCGGGCAGTGCCAGGAGTACGAGCCGTCCTCGGCGTAGTCCAGCAGCGCCTTGAAGAACGGCGGCTGGATGTACTCCAGGTAGGCCTTGGCCTCGCGGATGATGTGCCGCGCGACGAACTCCGGCGTGTCCTCGAACATGTGGATGAAGCCGTGCAGCTCGCGCAGCACGTCGTTGGGCAGGTGGCGGCTGGTGCGCGTCTCACCATAAACGTAGATAGGCACCTCCGCGTTGCGCCGACGCACCTCCTGCACGAATGCGCGCAGGTTCTGCACCGCGGGATCTTCTTCGGGGTTGCCGCTGACCTCCTCGTCATCGATCGACAGGATGAAGGCGCTGGCACGGCTTTGCTGCTGGGCGAACTGGCTCAGGTCGCCATAGCTGGTCACGCCGACGACCTCGAAGCCCTCGTTCTGAATCGCCTGGGCCAGCGCGCGAATGCCCAGACCCGACGTGTTGTCGGAACGGTAATCTTCGTCGATGATGACGATCGGGAAGCGGAATTTCATAAGCGCGCAAGTGTATGCCAAGGGGGTGGGTCATGGATGACGCGACGCTGTGGTGGGTGCTGGTCGGGCTGCTGGTAGCGGCTGAGCTGACCAGCGGTACCTTTTTTCTGCTGATGCTGGCACTGGCGGCCGTAGGCGGTGCGGTGGCGGCGCACGCGGGCTGGACTTTCAGTGCCCAGCTCGTCACCGCCGGGCTGTGCGCGTTGCTGACCGTCGGTGGCTGGTCCTGGGTGCGGCTGCGCCGGCGAACCAGCAGCCAAGACAACCCGGACGTCGTGCTCGACATCGGCCAGACGGTGGACGTGCCGCACTGGCAGGTCGATGGCACCGCCCGCGTGCGCTACCGCGGAACCGAATGGCTGGCCATTGCGGCCGACGCAACGGTGCCGCTGCGCAGCGGACCCCACCGCATTCGCGCAGTCCAAGGTAACCGTCTGGTCATCGAGCCGCTGCAGGCTTGATGCCAGACTGCCCTTTCCAAAGCCCTCCTCCCGTCGAAAGCCTGATCCATGGAAATCGCCGTCGTCCTCGTCATCGTCGCCCTCATCTTCGTCGTCAAGTCGATCAAGGTCGTGCCGCAACAGACCGCCTGGGTGGTGGAGCGGCTGGGCCGCTATGACCGCACGCTGGCACCCGGCTTGAACTTCGTCGTCCCCTTCATCGAGAAGGTGGCCTACAAGCACAGCCTGAAGGAGATTCCGCTGGACGTGCCCGAGCAAATCTGCATCACCAAGGACAACACCCAGCTGAAGGTCGATGGCATCCTGTACTTTCAGGTGACCGATCCGATGCGCGCCAGCTACGGCTCCTCCAACTACGTGCTGGCCATCACACAGCTGGCGCAAACGACGCTGCGCAGCGTCATCGGGCGGCTGGAGCTGGACAAGACGTTCGAAGAGCGCGAAATGATCAACGCCCAGGTCGTCAACGCCATCGATGAGGCGGCGCTGAACTGGGGCGTCAAGGTGCTGCGCTACGAGATCAAGGACTTGACGCCGCCAGCGGAGATCCTGCGCGCCATGCAGGCGCAGATTACCGCCGAGCGTGAAAAGCGCGCGCTGATTGCTGCCTCCGAGGGCAAGCGCCAGGAGCAGATCAACCTGGCCGAGGGCGAACGTGCGGCCTTCATCGCCAAGTCCGAGGGCGAAAAGCAAGCCGCGATCAACCAGGCGCAGGGTGAGGCGGCGGCCATCCGTGAAGTGGCCGAAGCCACCGCGCAGGCCATCGAGCGCATTGCGGCTGCCATCCGCCAGCCGGGCGGCGAGCAGGCCGTGCAGCTGAAAGTGGCCGAGAAGGCCGTGGAAGCCTACAGCCGCGTGGCGCACGACGCCAAGACCACCCTCATCGTGCCCAGCCACATGGGAGAGGTCGCCAGCCTGATCGGCTCGGCCATGCAGCTGATCCGCGGCTCCACCCATGCCGACGGGCGCTGAAAGCGTGCGTGTACAATGTCAGTCCTTCCCGGAGAGATGGATGAGCGGTCGAAGTCGCACGCCTGGAAAGCGTGTAGGGGTCCAAAGCCCCTCGGGGGTTCGAATCCCCCTCTCTCCGCCAAGACAAGCAACAAAGGCCGCCAAGGACGAACAATCCGGCGGCTTTTTTCTTTGCCTAACAGCGACTTATCGAACAAGGACGAACAGGGCGCAACATTGACAACCAGCGCGGCACCGGGGAACATATCGGGGAACAAAAGCCCGTTTCCCCGGTAACGCCGGGGAGCGTTCCCCGGTGTGGAGGGTTCAATGTCCAAGCTCACCGATGCCGCGTGCCGCAACGCCGCCTGTCCACCTGATCGAAAGCGCTTCAGACTCCACGACGGCGGCGGGCTGTATCTGGAAGTCTCCCCCGGTGGGGCCAAGCGCTGGTTCGTCAAGCTCTACACCGAAGGCCGGGAAACCCGCCTTGCCTTGGGCAGCTATCCGGCCGTTGGGCTGGCTGAGGCCCGGCGGCGGCGGCTTGAAGCTCGGCAGCAGACCCGCGAAGGCGTCAACCCGGGGCAGATTCGCCGTCAGCAACGGCAGGCCCGGCAGCAAGCCAAGGCCCAGGACACCGTTGCACAGGTGGCCCGTGAGTGGTTCGCGCTGAAGCATCCGCAGTGGAGCCCGACGCATACCGAGCGCGTGCGACGCCACATCGAAGGCGACCTGATCCCCTGCCTCGGGCCGCGCGTGCTGCGTGAGGTGGAGCCGGTGGAACTGCTGGCGGTGCTGCGGCGGATCGAGGCGCGCGGGGCCTTGGAGACAGCGGCCCGAACGCTGATCGTGGCAAGGCAAATCTGGCGCTACGCCGTTTCCACCGGCCGGGCTGATCGGGACATTGGGGCGGACCTGAAAGAAGCCCTGATGCCGCGCACGCCCGGTCACTTTGGGGCCATCACGGACCCGGTGCAACTTGGGCAGTTGTTACGAGCCATCCGGGGCTATCGCGGCGGCGTGGTGGTGCGCGCGGCCTTGCAGCTGGCCCCTATGCTGTTTCAACGCCCCGGAGAGTTGCGGGCGGCCCGCTGGGATGAAATCGACCTTGACGCGGCGCTGTGGACCATCCCGGCGGCGCGGATGAAGCGCACCAGGTACGGCAAGGAAAACGGCCCGCCGCATCTGGTGCCGTTGCCCCGGCAGGCGGTGGCGATCCTGCGGGAGTTGCGGCCCTACACCGAGGCCAGCGGCTGGGTGTTCCCCGGCGGGCGGCAGGCGGACCGGCCCATGTCCGAAAACGCCCTGCGTGTGGCCCTGATCGCGATGGGCTACACCCCGGACGTGCAGACATGGCACGGCTTCAGGGCCACGGCACGAACGCTGCTGGCAGAGCGGCTGGAGGTTGACCCGCTGCTGATCGAGGCACAGCTAGCGCACTCGGTGCGAGACACCAACGGCCGCGCCTACAACCGGACAACCTACATCGAACAGCGCCGCGCGATGATGCAGCGCTGGGCTGACTATCTGGACCGGCTGGCCGCCAATGCTGAGTGATCGAGTTGAAGCGGGCTTGATAGTTTGACGCCACGCCTAGCCCCCGTCTGATCCCCGAGGGTGAAAACCGTGACAGCCTGACCCGGCGGCGCTGGCTTCTTTTCGGAGTGTCGCATGGAACGCATGGAGACTTACGATCCAAAAAGTTGCAACGCACTGGCAAAGCCTTACTACAGGCCAATTGAAGCAGCCTTGCGTTGGTGCAATCTCATCGCACACGAATCTCTTATTCTGCAGGTGACGGGGGACAACTTGGTTCCCCCGGCAAGTGCATTTCCTCAGTGGCCTTGCTTGCGGCTGAATGCCGAAAAAATCTTTGATGCAATTGAGAATCACGAGCTACCGTATGGGCGGGATGGTCGAACCGTAGCCCCAGGGGAGCATGTAGCAAGGCATCGCCTGACGATCCGGCATACCGATCTGAAAGCTTGGATGGCGAAGCACTACCCCGACCAAAAGCCTAGCTTTTTATTCGACGAGGTGGAGCGCAACACCCACGCGAGCTACAACGCGGCAACTTTTGCGGCATTGCAGGCACAACGTGATGCGGCCCGCGCTGAACTCGAAGCGGCCCGGAAGAGAGTCGAATCCCAGCTAAGGGAGTTGGAGGCTATGCGGGGTGAGCGTGATTCCCTGCGGGCGATGGTGGACAAGCAAATGACAATTAACCCAAGAGCAGAAACTACCTACTTGAATATCATTGGCGGGTTGTTGGATTTGATGCTGGGCACCACACCGAGCGGACAAAGGGGTTCCATCTACGAATCTCAAGCCGCAATCATTTCGGCACTACTGGCGCACCACGGCGGAAAACCTGGCATTGCAGATTCCACCCTTGAACAAAAGTTCGCCGAAGCTAGGCGCAGCATCAAGGCAACCTGATGCAAGGACGAACAATGCGCTGGTTGCCTGATCGGCTTGGCACACGCGCCAGCGTTTGCGCGCGCATTGCGCGATGCATTGGCGGCCGCTCGATAGATGGAGGCCCCCGTGTCAAGGTACTTCCATGGATTTTTCTATGCGGGTCATTCGCGCGCGCCGAGTTTCGCTAGTTCTTTGATTTAATGAAGGTTAAGCAGCCATGCCCAAAGAGCTGATGACCGCGTACCCTAGCTAGGGTAGCCCTTACCCTATCTAGGGTGACATCACTGGATGAAGCTAGGACAGTATGCCCACCGAAACAACGTCAACCGATGACGGTTAAAGGTGGGCACAAATGGCAATCTGGCGCATGGATGAATGCCTGCGGCATGCGGGCTATCGGACCCCGACATCAATTCGGGAGTTGGTGAGGGCCGGGCTTTGGACGCGGCCCGTGCCCATAGGGGCGCGGTCTGTCGGCTGGCCATCCGACGAAGTGCAGGCGCTTTGCGATGCCCGCATTGCCGGGCTGAGCGAGGAGCAAATCCGGCGGCTGGTGAATCGGCTGCACGAACAGCGCAAGCAGCGCGCGCCCATTCTGGAGGAGTGAGGCCATGCGCTGCACCAAGGAAACACCCGCCGGGACCGGGGGCCTTATCGCGGCCACGGAGCCCGAAAGAAAAACCCCGCCGGGGCAATCGGCGGGGCTTTCGGACGAGCAGTACGCGTCTAGTAAGTCTGCCGCCCCTGATTGTGCCATCGCTGTTGCGCCTGTGCAACGCGACGGCTGGGACGATTTGCGCCGTTCGATTGACAAGCTGCTGGCGGCAGTTGACCGCTTGGAGCGCCGGGTTTTGGGCGGGGAGAGCGACACATGGTGATCTACGACAACGCCCCAGGACCGGGGGTTCATCTGCGACCCCGTGACAGTGGCCAAGCTGTCGGCGCTGGGCTGCTGTGCGCAACTGATCGCGGACCGTCTCCACGCCGCACGCAAGCCGGAGGCGTGATGAACCCGCCCGAGGATTTCGCCCGCGCCATCGCAGCGGCAGGGCTGACGCCCCCACCGGAGCTGATCGGCGATGGGAAGCTGCACCGATTCAGCAGCAACGGCAGCCGAGGCGACGATGCGGGATGGTACGTACTCTACAGCGACGGCATCCCGGCTGGTGCCTTCGGCTGCTGGCGGCAAGGCATCGCGCAACAGTGGACGGCAGCGGCCCCGGACCGTATGACCGAGGCCGAACGCTCGGCGCACCGTGCCCGCATGGAGGCCATCCGCAAAGAGCGGCAGCGCGCCGAGGCCGAACGCCAGCGCGAAGCGGCGGCGGAAGCATCCCGGCGCTGGGCGGAGGCGCGGCCCGCCGATGCGGCGCATCCCTACCTTGCCGCCAAAGCCATCGGGCCGCACGGCATCAGGCAGGAAGGCGGGGCGCTGCTGGTCCCCATGCGGGACACGGCGGGCACCTTGCACAGCCTGCAAGCAATCGACGCCGGGGGTGGCAAGCGCTTTCACCCCGGCGGGCGTATCAGGGGCTGCTATCACGCCATCGGTACACCAAACGGCGCGCTGGTTGTCTGCGAGGGCTACGCCACCGGGGCCAGCATTCACGAAGCCACGGGGTATGCTGTGGCCGTGGCTTTCACGGCTGGCAATCTGCTGCCCGTGGCTGAGGCGCTGCGTGCCAAGTACCCGGCGCTGCGCTTGATCGTTGCAGCCGATGATGACTGGCGCACCGAGGGCAACCCAGGGCTGACCAAGGCGCGGCAGGCCGCACAGGCCATTGGCGCGGCGCTGGCCGTGCCAAGGTTCCCCGAGGACCGACCGGACAAGGCGACCGACTTCAACGACCTTGCCAAGCTGCGCGGCCACGATGCCGTGCGGGCCTGCATCGAAGCGGCGGACACGACCGGGCCGCTGCTCGATGAGTGGCCGCAGCCCGAGCCGCTGCCCGAGGATTTGCCGCCTGTGGAGCCGTTTAGCCCCGAACTGCTGCCCGAGGCGCTGCGGGGCTGGATTACCGATATTGCCGAGCGGATGCAGTGCCCGCCTGACTTCCCGGCTGTTGGGGCCATCGTTGCGCTTTCTGGCCTTGTCGGGGCGCGCGTGGTGGCGGCCCCGAAGCAGCGCGACGACTGGCGCGTCACCCCGAACCTGTGGGGCCTGATCGTCGGCAATCCGGGCGTTATGAAATCCCCGGCGCTTGGGCAGGTATTGAAGCCGCTGGAGGCGCTGCAAAGCCGGGCGCGGGAGCGCTGGCAGGCTGAGCATGAAGCATGGCAACAGGAATGCCGCCTGATCGAGCTTGCCGAGCGGGCCAACGAGAAGCAAGCCGCAGCGCTGGCAGCAAAAGACCGCGACCGCGCCCGCGCGCTGCTGACAAAAGAGGTGCGGCCTTCAGAGCCGACGATGCGCCGCTATCTGGTCAACGATAGCACCGTGGAAAAGCTGGCGGAACTGCTGGCCGTCAACCCTTGGGGGCTGCTGGCGTACCGCGACGAACTGCACGGGCTGATCGCCAGTATGGACCGGCCCGGACAGGAAGGCGCGCGGGGGTTCTACCTGAGCGCCTATGACGGCGACAAGGGCTACGCCGTGGACCGGATCGGGCGCGGTGAAACCTACATCCCGCGCGTCTGTCTGGCGATGCTGGGCAGCATTCAGCCGGGGGTTCTTCAGGGCTACGTTCGCGAGGCCACACGCGGCGGCGCGGGCAGCGATGGGCTGCTGCAACGCTTCAGCATGGCCGTATGGCCGGACGTCAGCCCGCATTACCGGCTGATTGACCGCTGGCCCGACAACGCCGCGCGTCAGGCCGCCCGTGAGGTGTTCGAGCGGCTGGACGCGCTGCAACCGTCTGGCGACGGGCCGCATGCGCTGGGGTTCTCACCGGAGGCACAAGGGACCTATGCCGAATGGGCCGTGCCGTTCGAGGCAGAGCTACGCCGTGCCGAACTGCACCCGGCGCTGGTAGCGCATCTGGCGAAGTATCGCAAGCTCGTACCGGCCCTGGCGCTGCTGTTCGCGCTGATTGACCGGCCCGACGCTGGCCGGATCGAACGCAACGACCTGCTGCGGGCGCTGGCGTGGAGTGATTACCTGCGCAGCCATGCCGAACGCATCTACGCGGCGGCGGTGATCCCTGAGACGGCATCGGCGCGCCTGCTGCTGGAACGCATCCGCGCCGGACGGATTGACGGGCCGGACTTCACGCCCCGTCAGGTTGCCGTCAAGCACTGGGCCGGGCTGGCGACGCCGGAGGATGTCCGCAAGGCGGCCGATCTGCTGGTTGAATACGGCTGGTTGCGCAGGGAGACATCTTCGCCGGGGGCTGGCGGTGGCCGCCCGAGCGACCGCTACCTGATCCACCCGATGCTGAGCGCCCGGGGGTGATATGGGACGCTGGCTTGAGATGCTGCGGGCCGCCCCCCACGAATTCACGGATACCGTAGGGAGCGACGCTACAAAACCTACGAAAACCCCCCACGAAATCAGCGGCACCCCCTGCACCGACGCTACAAAACCTACGAAACCGGGTTTTGTAGGTTTCGTAGCGCCCCCGTATACCGTGCCCGCGAATTCATGCGGCAGTTGGAGCGAGCCAGAGATCGAGACCTTCAAGGCCCGGCGGGACCGCGCCGCCCGCTTTGGCTTGGACACCGACCGGGCCGAAGCGCTGGCCGAGCGGCTGCTGATTCGCGACCGGGAGGCTGACGATAGGCGGCTGTGCATCGAATGCCGAAACCTTGCCGGAGGGCCTGGCAGGTGGCGCTGCACCGGTGGCGGGAGCGCGCCGGGGAGTGTTCCGGCGGATATGGTGGTGAGGCTGCTGCAGCGCTGCGATGGTTTCGAGGAGGCGGGGCGATGATCGCGGCGGCGCTTGCCCGGCGGCTGGCTGAACGCGCCGAGCGCCGGGCCATCGCAAAGTTGCAGGCGTGGTTGCAGCCTGCAACCCAAGGCAGCGCAAGTGAGCAAAGCAGGCA
>JANWZF010000337.1 GCA_025054905.1 Tepidimonas sp. | reverse complement strand
GCCCCGCACGGCCGTGATCGGCGGGCGCAGGCGCGGCAGGCCCCGCTTGCCTTCGAGCGACTCGATCAGGGCCGACTCCTCGCCGCAGACATAGGCGCCGGCCCCACGGCGCAGCTCGATCGTGGGCCCACCGGCCGGCAGTCGCACGCGCGCACCGGAGGGATCCGCGCCGGGCGCATCGCCAAAGGCCTGGGGATACTGCTGCTGCCAATGGGCCAGCCGTTGCCGCAGCTGCTGCAATTCCTCGGCCAGCAACGCGCGTATGTCAGGATACTCGTCGCGCACGTACAGCCACCAATGGTCCACCCCGACCACCGCAGCGGCGATCAGCATGCCTTCCAGCGCCGGGCGCGGGTCGTGCGCGAGCAGGTGCCAGTCTTTGAAGGTCCCCACCTCGCCTTCGTCGATGTTGACGACGCCGTGGCGTGGGCCCGGCTGGCCAGCCACCGTGACCCACTTGCGCCAGGCCGCAAACCCCGCCCCACCGAGCCCGCGCAGGCCGCTGGCCTCCAGCTCGCGCAGCACGTCGATCGGACGCAGCTCGCCGCGCAGCAGGCGCTCCAGTTGCGCATAGTCATGCGGCTGCGGCGGCGCACCGTGCGCCGGCGCCCTGCGCGGTGAGGTCACGCCGGCGCGCGCCAGCGCGGCCAGCGCGTCGGCCTGCGCGGGCGCCACCTGCCGCTGGCCAACGCAGGCCGCCGGCGCGTGGTGGCATTGCCCGAGGCACGCCGAGGCCTGCACCGCCACACCCGCCTCGTCGGCCAGCTCGGCGCGCACACGCGCCAGCAGACCCTCGGCGCCGGCCAGCGCGCAGGGCAGGCTGGTGCAGACGCGCACCGTCACGCGCGCAGGGGTCTGCCCTTCGTCCAGCACGCGGAAGTGGTGGTAGAAGGTCGCGACCTCGTAGACCTCGGCCTGGCTCAGGCGCAGCCGCTCGGCCAGCGCCGCCAGCACGTCGCGCGACAAGCCGCCCAGCGCATCCTGCAGCCGGTGCAGGTGCTCGATCAGCAGATCGCGCCGCGGCTCCAACCCCTCACACAGCCGGGCTACCGTGGCGTGGGCCTGGGGCGAGGGGGTTCTGCCCTTCGGACTCGAGCGGCCCACCCGGCCGGATGAACGGCCCTGAAACGTAGTTTGATTCATCCGTTGCTCCTCTTAGGCCCGATATCGACCGGACTCGAGTCCCAATGGATGCACTTTACTACATCATTCCCTCGGGAGTCTGCCGCGCCAAAGTGCCTGCTGGGGAATCCCCCCGAGTCGCAGCGCTGGCCTGCCGCGCCTCGATCGCCTGCCAGATGAGGCGGCGGGTCGCATCGTCGCTGCTGCTCCACGCCGCGATTTCGTCCAGGGTACGCCAGCAGCCGGCACACAGACCCGAGGCCGCCTCGATGCGGCACACACCAATGCAGGGCGACGGCACCGGCGCGCCCGCCGGATGGCGTTGCAGGGCCTCGGCCAGCGAAAGCCGCCGAGGGGCAGGGGTGTGGGTCGTCATGCGACGATGCTAGCGAACCGTGACCTCGACCACCGGCGCCCCGGTCCATGCCCGCAGCTGCGCCGGGGTCAGGGGAAACACGGCGTGGGGGTGGCCGGCCGCAGCCCAAATCACGTCGAAGCGAAACAGCTCGGCGTCGATCAACGTGACCGGGGGCCGTGCGTGCCCCAGCGGCGCCACCCCCCCGATCGAAAAGCCCGTGGCTGCCTTGACGAACGTGGCATCGGCCCGCTCAAGCGACTGCTGCGGCCCACACACCAGCGGCACCACCTTGGCCTCGTCCACCCGGCGGTCACCACTGGTGATCACAAGCACCGCCTCGTCGTCGGGCCGGCGGCGAAAGATGATGCTCTTGGCGATCTGGCCCAGCGTCACACCCAGCGCATCGGCAGCCTGTTGCGCCGTGCGTGCGGCCACCTCCAGCATCACCGGCTCATGCCCGGCACCATGCTGCCGCAGCGCGGCCATGACCCGGCGCACGCCCTCGGGCCACGCCGGCACACGCGTGCCGTCCATGTCAGCGCTCCGATGCGGCGGCCGTTTCGGCCGCGCAGCGCGCCAGCAGCGCGCGGCCGGCGCGTGCGCCGTTGGGCCGCCCCAGCCGGGCGCTGATCCAGGCACCGGTTTCGGCCAGCGCCCGCAGGTCGACGCCGGTGTCGATGCCCAGCCCGTGCAACAGATACACCAGGTCCTCGGTGGCGACGTTGCCGGTGGCGCCGCGGGCATAAGGACAGCCCCCCAAACCCGCCACCGACGACTGGAAGTTCCACACCCCCATCTGCAGCGCCGCCAGCGTGTTGGCCAGGGCCTGCCCGTAAGTGTCATGGAAGTGACCGCTGACGTGGTCCAGGTCGTAGTGCTGCGCCACCGCCGCGATGACGCGCTGCACCTTCAGCGGCGTGCCCACGCCGATGGTGTCGGCCACGTCCACACGCTGCACGCCGATGGCCTTGAAGCGCTGCGCCACCTCCGCCACCCGCGCCGCAGGCACGTCCCCCTCGTAGGGGCAGCCCAGCGCGCAGCTGATGGCCCCGCGCACGGCCACGCCCGCCGCCCGCGCCGCCTCGACCACCGGGGCAAAGCGCTCGATGCTCTCGGCAATCGAGCAGTTGATGTTGCGCTGGCTGAACGCTTCACTGGCGGCGCCAAAGACGACGATCTCGTCGGGTCGATCGGCCAGCGCCGCCTGCAGGCCCTTCAGGTTGGGGACCAACACGGCATAGCGCACGCCCGGCTGCCGCTGCACGGCGGCCATCACCGCGTGGTTGTCGGCCATCTGCGGCACCCACTTGGGGCTGACGTAGCTGGTGACTTCGATTTCGCGCAGACCGGCCGCCTGCAGGCGCTGCACCAGCTCGACCTTGACCTCGGTCGGCACCGGCTGGGGCTCGTTTTGCAGCCCATCGCGCGGACCGACCTCGACGATGCGCACGCGCGCAGGCAGGTGGGCGACGTCCATGCCGTTCATGATGCCATCTCCTCGGTCAGACGCAGCAGCTCGGCCCCGTCCGGCACCTGGTCGCCCGGGGCATAAAGCAGCTCCTGCACCACGCCGTCGTAGGGAGCGGTGATGGCGTGCTCCATCTTCATCGCTTCCAGCACGGCCAGCGTCTGCCCCCGCGTGACGCGCTGGCCCGGCTGCACGTGGAAGGCCACCACCTTGCCGGGCATCGGGGCCGTCAGCCGCCCTCCCGGCGGAGCGGCCGTATCGGCCGCATGCGCCAGCGGATCGAGCCAGGTCAGCACCGCGCTGCCTTCCGGAGTGAACACATGCAGGCGCTCGCCTTCGGCATCCACGCTGGCGCGCACGCTCAAGGTCCCCCAGTCGGCCTGCAGCGCCCAGCCGCCCCCCGGATCGGCGCGCCAGCGCAGCGGTTGCTGATCCGAGGCCGCGCCATCATCCAGCCGCAGGTGCAAGCCATCGGCGGCCCAGATCAGCACGCCGGTGCCGCGTTGCTCGCCCCACTGCCAGGCCAGCAGCCGCTGGCGCGGCCGCTGCAGGGCAAAGCCGTCGCGCGCGCTCCACGGATCATCATCGACCTGGGCCTGCCAACCCTGCAGCGCATAGACCGTCGCGGCCACCAGCACCGCCTGGCGGGACGGGCCGGCGGGGCCGAACAGACTGCCAGCCTCCCGCTCGATCAGCGCGGTATCCAGCCGCGCCTGGGCAAACGACGGGCTGCGCACGACGCGCCGCAGAAAGGCCACGTTGTTGGCCACCCCGACGATGTGCAGCTGCGCCAGCGCCTCGTCCAGACGCCGCAGCGCCTGCGCGCGCGTGGGGGCACGCACGATCAACTTGGCGATCATCGAGTCGTAATGCGGGCTGATCGCATCGCCCTGGCGCACCCCGGCATCCAGCCGCACATCCCCAACCTCAAACGCCACATGCGGCGGCGTGCGCAGCACGTGCAGCGTCCCCGTGGCCGGCAGAAAACCGCGCTCGGGATCTTCGGCGCAGATGCGGGCCTCGATCGCATGCCCGTGGCACGACAGCTCATGCTGCTGCAGCGGCAGCGGCTCCCCGGCGGCCACGCGCAGCTGCCACTCCACCAGATCGAGCCCGGTGATGGCCTCGGTGACCGGGTGCTCCACCTGCAGCCGCGTGTTCATCTCCATGAAGTAAAAGCGCATCGCCTCCGGCTGTTCGTAGCCCAGCGGCTGCTCGACGATGAACTCCACCGTGCCTGCCCCGACGTAGCCAACCGCGCGCGCTGCGGCCACCGCCGCCAGACCCATCTGCTGCCGCAGCGTCGGCGGCAGCCCGGGGGCAGGCGCTTCCTCCAGCACCTTCTGATGGCGGCGCTGCACGGAGCAGTCGCGCTCAAACAGGTACACCGCGTTGCCGTGCGCGTCGGCCAGGATCTGGATTTCGATGTGGCGGGGTCGCTGCACGTACTTTTCGATCAGCACCGCCGCATCGCCAAAGCTGTTGAGGGCCTCGCGTTGGCAGGCGGCCAGGGCTTCGGCAAACGCTTCGGGCGCATCGACCCGTCGCATGCCCTTGCCGCCGCCGCCCGCGCTGGCCTTGATCAACACCGGGTAGCCGATGCGGTCGGCCTCGGCGCACAGCACGCGGGGATCCTGGTCCGCCCCGTGATAGCCCGGCACCAGCGGCACACCCGCGGCTTCCATCAGATGTTTGGCCTGCGCCTTCAGCCCCATCGCGGCAATGGCCGCCGGCGGTGGCCCGATGAACACCAGCCCGGCATCGGCGCACGCCTGGGCAAAGGCCTCGTTTTCGCTCAAGAAACCGTAGCCGGGGTGGATGGCCTGCGCCCCGGTGTCCCGCGCCGCCTGCAGGATGCGCTCCCAGCGCAGGTAGCTGTCGCTCGCCGCAGCCCCGCCAAGGGCCACCGCCTCATCGCACATCGCCACGTGGCGGGCCTGGGCGTCCACCTCGGAGTACACCGCCACGGTGCGGATGCCCAGCCGCCGCGCGGTGGCCGCCACCCGGCAGGCGATCTCACCCCGGTTGGCAATCAGGATCTTGTCGAACATGCTCCATCGTTCCTTCCTGCGGGCTGACCGTGCGCGCAGCCGCGCGCATCACGCCATCCCGCGCCTGGCCGCCTCATCCCGCCACACGCCAGGCCGGCGTGCGTTTGTGCAAAAAAGCCTGCACCCCCTCGCGTCCCTCGGCGCTGGCGCGGATGTCGGCGATGGCCTGCACGGTGCGCGCCTGCAGCGCATCGTCCAGCGGCGACTCGGCCACGTCGTGCAGCAAGCGCTTGCACGCCGCCAAAGCCCGTGGGCCGTTGCCCAGCAGCGCCGCCACGATGGCCTGCACGCGCTCGTCCAGCTGCGCCGCGGGGACCACCTCGTGCACCAGCCCCAGACGGTGCGCCTGCGCCGCATCGAAGCGCTCGGCGGTGAGCATGTAGCGCCGGGCCGCCCGCACCCCCATCGCACGCACCACGTACGGGCCGATCGTGGCCGGAATCAGGCCCAAGCGCACCTCGCTCAGGCAAAACCCGGCCGTCTCGGCGGCGATCGCGATATCGCAGGCCGCCACCAGCCCCACGCCGCCGGCAAACGCATCGCCCTGCACGCGCGCCACCGTCGGCTTGGGACACTCATCGATGGTGCGCAGCATGGCCGCCAGCCGACCGGCGTCGGCCAGGTTTTCGTCGCGGCTGTAGTCGGCCATGCGGCGCATCCAGTTCAGGTCGGCGCCGGCACAAAACGCCGGCCCCTCGGCGGCCAGCACGATGGCGCGCACATCGTCGCGCGCGCCCAGCGTGCGGAAGGCCTCGGTCAGCTCGGCGATCACCTCGTCGTTGAAGGCGTTGCGCAACTGCGGCCGTGCCAGCGTCACCGTGGCACAGCCGGCCGCGACGGTCAGCGTCAGATGGCTCATCCTGCCCCTCCTACATGCGGAAGACCCCGAAGCGCGTCTCGGGGATCGGCGCGTTCAGCGCCGCCGACAGGCCCAGCGCCAGCACCCGGCGCGTGTCCACCGGGTCGATGATGCCGTCGTCCCACAGGCGCGCGGTGGCGTAGTAAGGATGCCCCTGGCGCTCGTACTGGGCGCGGATCGGCGCCTTGAAGGCTTCCTCCTCCTGCGCGCTCCAGGTGCCACCCTTGGCTTCGATGGCGTCGCGCCGGATCGTGGCCAGCACGCTGGCGGCCTGCTCGCCCCCCATCACGCTGATGCGCGCGTTGGGCCACATCCACAGAAAGCGCGGCGAATAGGCCCGCCCGCACATGCCGTAATTGCCCGCGCCGAAGCTGCCGCCGATGATGACGGTGAACTTGGGCACCTGGGCGCACGCCACCGCCGTCACCATCTTGGCCCCCGCGCGCGCGATGCCCTCGTTTTCGTATTTGCGGCCCACCATGAAGCCGGTGATGTTTTGCAGGAAGACCAGCGGCACCTTGCGCTGGCAGCACAGCTCGATGAAGTGCGCCCCCTTGTCCGCGCTTTCGGCAAACAGGATGCCGTTGTTGGCCACGATCCCCACCGGGATACCCTCGATGTGCGCAAACCCGGTGACCAGCGTCGTGCCATAGCGCGCCTTGAACTCATGGAATTCCGAGCCATCGACCAGGCGCGCGATGATTTCGCGCACATCGAACGGCTTGCGCGCATCGGTCGGGATGATGCCGTAGAGTTCCTCGGCCGGGTACAGCGGCGGCTGCGGCGCGCGGCGCGCCACCGGCCAGTGCTTGCGGCGGTTCAGGCGCGCCACCGCCTCGCGCGCCAGGCTGAGCGCGTGCAGGTCGTTTTCGGCCAGATGATCGGCCACGCCGGACAGGCGCGTGTGCACGTCGCCGCCGCCCAGGTCCTCGGCGCTGACCACCTCGCCGGTGGCGGCCTTGACCAGCGGCGGCCCCCCCAGGAAGATCGTGCCCTGGTTTTTGACGATGATGGTCTCGTCGCTCATCGCGGGCACGTAGGCCCCCCCGGCGGTGCACGAGCCCATCACCACCGCGATCTGCGCCAGGCCCTGCGCGCTCATGTTGGCCTGGTTGTAGAAGATGCGCCCGAAGTGATCGCGGTCCGGGAAGACCTCGTCCTGGTTGGGCAGGTTGGCCCCGCCGGAGTCGACGAGGTAGATGCACGGCAGACCGTTTTGCTGCGCGATCTCCTGCGCGCGCAGGTGTTTTTTCACCGTCATCGGGTAGTAGGTGCCGCCCTTGACGGTGGCGTCGTTGCAGACGATGACGCATTCCACGCCGCTGACGCGCCCGACGCCAGCGATCAGCCCTGCGCAGGGCGCCTCGTCGTCGTACATGCCCAAGGCCGCCAGCGGCGCGATCTCCAGAAAGGGCGTGCCGGGGTCGAGCAGCATCTCCACGCGCTGGCGCGGCAGCAGCTTGCCACGCGCGGTGTGCTTGGCACGGGCGGCCTCGCCGCCGCCCTGCGCCACCTGCGCCAGACGGGCACGCAGGTCATCGACCAGGGCTCGCATCGCCGCGGCATTGGCCTGAAAGGCAGCCGAGCGGGGTTGAAGTTGGGAGGTCAGCACGCTCATGGTACGGCGCATTGTGACCCCAACGGCCGTGCCCCGCCAGCGCCCCAGCCCCTCATCAAGGTTGCATAATGCGCCAACCATGTTGCCGTCCTTGCAGCGCCGCCGCACACCCGTGGCCGCCACCCCGGTGGCCTTCGTGCAGGCCATCGTGCTGGCTTACCGGCTGCGTGGCGCGGACCCGTGCGACGCGCTGGCCGAAGCGGGCCTGAGCCTCGCGCAGCTGCAGCAGCCAGGGCTGCGCATCACCAGCCTGCCTTTCGAGCGCCTGGCCGCGCGCGCCATGCGGGAGCTGGACGACGAGGCGCTGGGCTGGTTCACGCGCCGGCTGCCGTGGGGCAGCTATGGCATGCTGGCGCGCGCCTCGCTGACCGCACCG
>JANWZF010000300.1 GCA_025054905.1 Tepidimonas sp. | reverse complement strand
GCGGATCACCTTGCGGATGACTTCGATCAACCGATTGGGGTCGAAGGGCTTGACCAGCCAGCCCGTGGCGCCGGCCGCGCGTCCCGCCTGCTTCATCTGGTCGCTGGACTCGGTGGTCAGGATCAGGATGGGGGTTTGCGCATAAGCGGGTTGCTCGCGCAGCTTGCGCACCAGGCCGATGCCGTCCAGGCGCGGCATGTTTTGATCGGTCAGCACCAGATCAAAGCGCTGTTTTTGGGCCTTTTCGAAGGCGTCGATGCCGTCGACCGCCTCCACCACCTGAAAGCCTGCGCCGACTAGGGTGAACGAGACCATTTTGCGCATGGACGCTGAATCATCGACGGCCAAAATCGTATGCATGGACAAACCTCGTGATTAAAACAATTCAATGGAACCTGCATCCATTTCGCTCTGGGTGACAGGGTTGGGGCGCTGGGGCAGATGCGTTACCACCACGCCTGCTTCGTCCTCTTCGGGTTCCATGACTTGCTCGGCTAAAGTGTAGGCGCAGCCCCGCAAGACTTTGCTGACGTGTACCAGCAATTGGGTGGACATGTCGTGGAACTGCAACTCCAGCAGCGCCAGTCGGACGGCCTCACTGAGCTGTGCGACAGTATCGGGGGCCAGATCGGCGGGCAATGCATCTGCGGCGGCCACAGCCCTGTTGAGGCGGTCCAACAAATTGTTGGTGGCGTGATCCAGCAAGCTCTCTAACCGTTTAAGGTCGTTGATGGCCACCAGCAGCGAATCCTGCAAGTCGGCTACGACGGCCAGCCGTACTGGCACGCTGGGTTCGTCATATTCAGCCGCGGGGCGGCGCGGCTCAACCACCGTGACCTCTTGGCGTGGCCAGCGGCGTCGTTGCGCGGGTGCGGGAGATGGATCCGGATCTGCCATGATGGGTCGGGTCAGGCCCGCTCTCTCAGGAATGTCGTTCCTTAAATATACTGGTTCCCTGCATGCACCGGTACTGCCGAGACCCCCAATCGCGTGCGAAAGTCATTGTGGAGCCTGTTGCAATCCTGCCTTTGCGTCTGGTGCACCTGGAAGACAACCCGGTGGACCACGGGCTGGTGGTGCGCGCCTTGCGCCGCGCGGACTGGGACGCGGAGATCATGCTGGTGGACACCATGGAGGGGTTTCGGCGCGCGCTGGGCGACCCCGCAGGGGTGCAGGCGGTGCTGGCCGACTACCACCTGGCCGGTTTTTCCGGGATGGAGGCGTGGGACTGGATGCGCCAGCAGGGCATCGACCTGCCGTTCATCCTGGTTTCGGGCGCCATTGGCGAGGCCACCGTGGCCGATGCGATGGTGCGCGGCGTCAGCGACTATGTGGACAAGCAGCAGTTGGCGCGCCTGCCGCGTGTGTTGCAGCGCGCCCTCGAATTGCACGCCACGCGGCGGCGCGAAGCCGAAGCCGCGCGGGCGCTGGCAGAGTCGCGCCAGCGTTTGCTGGAGTTGACCGAGCACCTGCAGACCAGCATCGACCGCGAGCGTGCCGACATCGCGCGCGAGATTCACGATGACATCGGGGGGGCGCTGGCCGCGGTCAAGCTCGATCTGGCCTGGTTGCAGCGGCGCCTGACCGATGCGCAAGCGCTGGCGCACGTGGCCGCCGCCATGGCGATGACCGAGCAGGCGCTGGGGGCCAGCCAGCGCATCATGCGCAACCTGCGTCCGGCCGTGCTGGACCAGGGGCTGATGCCGGCGCTGCAATGGCTGACGCGCACGTTTGCCGAGCGCACGGGGCTGGAGGTGACGCTGCAGGGTGGGCTGCGCCGCACTGCAGCGCTGCCGCCGCGTGTCGAAATGACCGCCTACCGCACCGTGCAGGAGGCGCTGACCAACGTGCTCAAGCATGCCCAGGCGCGGCGCGTGCGGGTGGAGGTCAGCGACCTGGAGGATCACCTGACGTTGGAGATTGCCGATGACGGGCAGGGGGCCTCGGCCGAGGCGCTGCGCAAAGAGCGCTCGTTTGGCTTGCTGGGTTTGCGCGAGCGCGCGCAATCGGTGGGGGGGTGGCTGGACGTGGTGACAGCCCCAGGCCAGGGCATGACGCTGATTCTGTCGATTCCGTTGAGCGAGGCGGCGCGTGCCGCCGCCGTCGAGGAGGACTGAACCGATGATCCGGGTGGTGTTGTGCGATGATCACGCCGTGGTACGCCGCGGCATCCGCGATACGCTGCAGGAGGCCACCGACATCCGCGTTGTGGCCGAGGCGGGCAGCTACCCCGAATTGCGCGAGGCGCTGCGGCGCGAGCCAGCCGACGTGCTGCTGCTGGATGTGGATCTGCCAGGGCGCAGCGGCCTGGAAATCCTGTCGGTGCTGCAGGACGAGGGCAACCCGGTGCGCACCATCATGGTCAGCATGTACCCGCAAGACCAGTATGCGATCCGCTGCCTGAAAGCCGGCGCGATGGGGTATCTGAACAAGGGGGGAGATCCCCAGGCGTTGGTGGCGGCGGTGCGCACGGTGGCCCAGGGGCGCAAATACATCACGCCCGATCTGGCCGAGCTGCTGGCCAACCATTTGCAGGCACCCGAGGCCGGTGAGCCGCACGACGCGCTGTCGGAGCGCGAGCTGCAGACGCTGAAGCTGATCGCCTCGGGCAAGAAGCTGTCGCAGATTGCCGAGGCCTTGATGATCAGCCCCAAGACCGTCAGCGTCTACCGCGCGCGCGTGCTGGAGAAGTTGGGCTTGTCCAACAACGCCGAGCTGACCGTTTACGCCATCCGCAACAAGCTGGTGTAGCGGCCGGTTCAGCTCAGGCCGTACAGGGCCGCCAGCCGTTGCATCAGCTGACGCACCGGCTCGGCCAGCAGCGGCAGTGTGGCCGCGATGCCCACCAGCCCCACCGACAGCGTCAGCGGAAAACCAATGGCAAACACGTTCATCTGAGGTGCGATGCGCGAGATGATGCCCAGCACGACGTTGACGAACAGCAGCAGCACCACCAGCGGCAGCGCGATCCACAGCCCATAGCCAAAGACCAGCCCGCCGAGCTGGTGCAGCGGCATGCGCTGCAGCACGGTCCAGGCGTCGGCGCCGACGGGCAGCGTGGCGAAGCTGGCCGCCACCGCCTGGATCAACAGCCAATGCCCGTTGAAGACGATGAACAGCAGCATCACCGTGTTGCCGTAAAAGCGCCCCACGGTGCTGGCCTGTCCCCCGGTGGCCGGGTCGAAGAAGCCCGCGAAGTTCAGCCCCATTTGCAAGCCGACGATCTCGCCGGCCATTTCCACCGCCGCAAAGACGATGCGCGCGGCCAGTCCGATCGACAGCCCAATGGCCAGCTGCTGCACGACCGCCTCCAGCGCCTGCGGCCCCGTGAGCGACAGCGTGGGAGCCTGGGGCAGCGCGGGCTGCAGGCAGATCGCGATCACCAGCGCCAGCCCGATGCGGGTGCGCACCGGCACCGAACGGGCCGAAAACACCGGGGCGCTGCTCAGCACCCCCAGCACGCGCAGAAAAGGCCAAAACACTGGCGCCAGCCAGGCCATCAGCTGGGCTTCGGAAAACGTCAGCATCGGCCCTGGCATCGCGCGCGCCGTGGCTGTGGGGGCGGCCTCACACCGCGTAAGACGGCACGGCCAGCAGCACGCGCCGGATGAACTCCACCAGCGTGGTCAGCATCCATGGCCCCACCAACACCAGCACCGCCACGGCGGCCACCAATTTGGGCACGAAGGACAGCGTGGCTTCGTTGATCTGGGTCAGGGCCTGGAACAGGCTGACCAGCAGCCCCACCACCAACACCGCGGCCAGCACCGGGGCCGACACCGCCAGCAACGTGAACATGGCCTGTTGGGCCAGGGTCAGAACGGCTTGCGGATCCATCGGGCGGCCTTGCAGAAAGTTCAGGAGGGTTGGAAGCTGGCGGCCAGCGAGCCGATCAGCAGATTCCAGCCATCGGCCAGCACGAACAGCATCAATTTGAACGGCAGGGCCACCAGCACCGGCGACAACATCATCATGCCCAGCGACATCAACACGCTGGCCACGATCATGTCGATCACCAGAAACGGGATGAACACCATGAAGCCAATCTGAAAGGCGGTCTTCAGTTCGCTGATCACGAAGGCCGGCACCAGCACGCGCAGCGGCGCCTCATCGACCGTGGTCGTCGGTGGCAGTTTGGCCAGGTTGACAAACAGCTGGAAATCGGCCTGCCGGGTGTGTGTTTTCATGAAGGCGCGCATCGGTGCTTCGGCCGCGGCCAGCGCCTGCTCGAAGCTGGCGCGCCCTTGCGTGTACGGTTGGTAGGCCTGCTCATACACCCGATCCAGCGTTGGCCCCATGATGAACAGGGTCAGAAACAGCGACAAGCCGATGATGACCTGGTTGGGCGGCGAAGCCTGGGTACCCAGCGCCTGGCGCAGCAGCGACAGCACGATGACCACGCGCGTAAACGCCGTCATCATCAGCAGCACCGCGGGCAGAAACGACAGCGCGGTGAAGAAGAGCAGGGTCTGGATCGGCACTGAGTAGCTGGTGCCTTGCGGTCCCTGTGCGACCACCAGCGGCAGCTGGGCCGGCGGTGAGGTGGCCGGTTGCGCCCATGCCGCCACCGTCATCAGCAAGCCCACGGCAGCAGCCAGCCAGTGCAAGCCGCGGCGGCGCGGTGTCATGGCGTGGGCTCCCGGCGTGCTTCGGTGTCGGCCAGCGTGCGCGCCACCTCGGCGTAGCGTGCGGGGGGCGGGGGCGTGCGGGTGCCCAGCGGGGCCACGTGCAACGTACGCACGTGCTGGGGAGTGACCCCCAGGGTGAGCTGCACGCTGCCGGTGGGGCCATCCAGTTCCACCACCACCACGCGCTGTTGGGGGCCCACCATCAGCTGCGAGGTCACGCGCAGGACGGCGCCGGCGCCACCACCGCCCTGACGGCGGCGCAGCCACTGCACCCCCCAGGCCAAGGCTGCCAGCAGGGCCAGCAGTCCGAGCGCTGGCAGCCATGCGGTCCACTGCATCGTCATGCGCGGCGCGTCCTGTGCAGTTGGGGTCAGTGCTTGCTCAGGCGCCGCAGGCGCTCCGAGGGGGTGACGATGTCGGTCAGACGGATCCCGAACTTTTCGTTGACCACCACCACCTCGCCTTGAGCGATCAGGTAGCCGTTGACCAGCACGTCCATCGGCTCGCCGGCCAGCGCATCGAGTTCCACGATCGAACCCTGCGCCAGCTGCAGGATGTACTTGATCGGCACTTTGGTGCGGCCCAGCTCGACCGACAGCGTCACCGGGATGTCCAGCACCATGCTGATGTCATTTTGGGCGGCTGGTGCGGGTGGGGTTCCGTCGAAGCTGGGGGCGCCGGCAAAGGGATCATCGCCGCGGCTGCCGCTGGTGCTGGATTGCTCCTGCAGCGCTTGTGCCCACTCGTCCGCCAGCGCCTGTTCGTCCACCGGCGCGGCGTTGGGCTCGTTGGACTCATTTGTCATAGCTCGTTCCTCCGTGGGCGTGCCAGGTCGCGTCAGAGCTGCGCAACGTGCGCACCACCTTCAACGCATATTTGCCGTTGTGGGTGCCGTACTCGCACTCCAGCACCGGCACGCCATCGACCTTGGCTTGGATGATGCGCTGACGTTCCAGTTCGATGAAATCACCCGGTTTCATGGCCAGCAGCTGCTCCACCGTTGCCTCGGCGGTGGCCAGCTCGGCCACCAGCTCCACCTCGGCGGCCTGGATCTCCTGACTCAGCAGCTTGACCCAGCGCCGGTCGACTTCCATCGAGTCGCCTTGCGTGTTGGAGTACAGCAGATCCCGAATCGGCTCCAGTGTCGAGTACGGGATGCAAATGTGCAAGGCGCCCGTGATGTCGCCGATTTCCAGCGTGAAGGCCGTGCTGACCACGATTTCGCTGGGTGTGGCGATGTTGGCGAACTGCGGTTGCATCTCGGAGCGTTGGTAAACCAACTCCAGCGGGTAGATGCCCTTCCACGCCTTTTTGTATTCTTCGGCGACGACATCCACCATCCGGTTGATGACGCGCTGTTCGGTGGGTGAAAAGTCACGCCCCTCGATGCGGGTGTGGAACTTGCCCGTGCCGCCAAAGAGGCTGTCGATGACGCCAAACAGCAGCGTGGGCTCGCACACGACCAAGCCGCTGCCGCGCAATGGTCGCACCGCCATGATGTTGAAATTGGTCGGCACCACCAGGTCGCGCAGAAACATGCTGTACTTCTGCACCTGCACCGGGCCAACCGAGACCTCGGGGCTGCGGCGGATGAAGTTGAACAGGCCCACCCGCAGGTTGCGGGCGAAGCGCTCGTTGATGACCTCCATCGTGGGCATGCGCCCACGCACGATGCGCTCCTGCCGTGACAGATCGTATGGGCGGATACCTTCCGACTGGACTTCTTCCTTGGCCAGTTTTTGGCTTTCGCCGGTGACGCCCTCGAGCAGGGCGTCGATCTCGTCCTGGGAGAGAAACGCGTCGCTCATGGTGTCATCCGTCGGGTCAGGGCAGGGTGGAACCGCACCGTCGTCTTCACTGCACGATCACGCTGGAAAACAGCACCGCTTCCACCGGGCTGTAGCCCTTGTAGGGTTCCATGCCCGTGGTTTTTTGCACCAGCTCCAGAATTTCGTTGGCGAGCTTCTCCTTGCCTTCGGCGCTGAGCAGCTCGTCGGCGGTGCGGCGTGAAATCGCCATCAGGATGCCGTTGCGAATGGCCGGCATGAATTTTTTGACTTCTTCGGCGGTCTTGGCGTCTTCGACCTGCAGCGTGATGCCGACCTGGGCGTAGCGGGTGGTGCCGGGGTCAGCCAAGTTGACCACCACGGCGTCCAGCGGCATGAAGGTAGGCGGGGCGGCAGCCTCCTTCTTTTTGGGCTTGGCCTTTTCGGCCTTGGCGGGTGGCTGGTCGCCTTCCTCGTCGCCGTGGGATTTGGACAGCAGGAAAAACGCTGCCGCCCCGCCGGCGGCCAGCACCACGACCAGCGCGACGATGATGATGAGCAGCTTTTTGCTCTTGGGCGGAGCCGGCTCTGCGCCGGCGGCAGGGGCTTCAGCTTTAGCCATGATCAACAGTCATTTGTGGTGAGCCAGGGTCCGGCCGCAGCGCTGCGACACAACGGCGGCGGCCGGCCAATTGTGGCACGGTCCATGCCGTCGGGCGCGCTTGGATCGCATTGTGGCCGGTCACTGGGCCGTCCATGAGCCCGATCAGCGGGGCTAAGCGACCGCTATTCGCGGCAACGTAACGCTCAGGCGTAGACGTCCAGCCCACCCAAGCGTGGGGTCGGCCGATGCACCGGGCCGGTGGGGAGCGGCCCCCAGCGGCTGTCGCCACTGGCAGCAACGCGCAGGGTACGCGGGGCTGGCCGCTCGTTCTCCTGAGGGCTGCTTTGCCGGCCGCCGACATCGAGCTGGCCCAAGGTCAATCCGGCGCGCGCCAACGCATCGGCCAGCACCTGCGGGGCCTGGGTCTGGATGAGCCGACGCGCCGCCTCGTCATCGGTGCGAAAGCTCAGATGCGCCACCCCTTGGTCGAGGCTGACGTCCACCGCCAGCGGCTCGTCCCAACCCTCCTCGAAGGTCAGGCTGGCGTGCTGGGCGCGGCCTGCCTGCCAGAGGGTCACCTGCGCACCCACGGTTTCCAGCGTCTGCTGCAGTGCTTCGTGAAGGTGGGAGGCAAAGGCCGAAGGGGGGGCGACATCCGGGCTGGCCATGGCCCCGCCTTCATGACCGTGCGTCAGCCCCGCGCTGGCCTGGGGCCCGCCTGACGACGACGCCAGGCTGCTGCCCAGGTCCATCGAGGAGCCGGTGGCGGTCGGAGTGGGGCCGTCGCTGGGTGTCGGCGTGGGTGGCGCCGTCGGCGCTTCGGCAGCCAGTGCATGCAGACCGTGGGCTGGCCCGGCGTGGGGGACGGCGGCGCGCAGGGCCACCCACGCCTGCTCGGAGCGCGGGGCATCGGCGGCAGGCGCGGCCGGGCTGTGGTTGGGGCGGTTGCCCTTGTCGCGCCCCTTGCCACGCGGCGGGGTAGGCTGGGTCGCCTCATCTCCGCGCGGGGCCGCGGCCTGTGGCATCGCGTCGTCGGCAGGTGGCTGGCCGTGCCCGCGAGAAGGCGAAGGCAGCAGCCCGTCATCCACCGAGCTCACCGCCCCCAGGGCGGGGTCGTCGGTGGCGATGCGCGCGGACCGGTCGGCCACATCCACGGTGGAAAGGCCAGCCCCGTCGTCGCCCGCTGTGTTGGGGCTGAGATCCATCGCGGTCACCGGGGTGGGCATGGCCAGCCCCCACGGTGTTGTCGGCAATGGTGAGGTGCCCGCAGTGGCGCTAGCCATCATGGCGTCGTAGCCCCCAGACAACGTTGT
>JANWZF010000282.1 GCA_025054905.1 Tepidimonas sp. | reverse complement strand
CCCGTCGTGGGGGCTGGCCGCCTCACATCGCGGGCGGCACCGGCGCGTTCATCGCGCGCTTTTCCAGCGTCCACTGGTGCAGCGAGCCGTCGAAGTTGCGCGCCTGCGCGTTGCCGAGGATCTCCGAGGCGATGAACCACGGCAGCGACGAATCGTTGCCGCTGTTGCAGTAGGTGATCAGCGGCTTGCCCGGATCGACGCCCAGCGACTGGAACACCGCGCGGTAGGTCTCGGGCTTGAGCAGGCGGATCGCGCCGCCGCGCGTCACGAACAGGGTGTCCAGCGGCACGTTGCGCGCACCGGGGATGTGGCCGTAGGCGTACACGTAGTCACGCTTGAACACGCCCAGGTACATCGCGGTGGAGCGGGTGTCCACCAGCTGCACATCTTTTTTCTCCATCGCCGCGGCCACGTCGGGCGAATCGGCCACGTAGCGCGCAAAGCGGTCGGTGGTGGCCTTCCAGGTGCTGGTCAGCGCCGTGGGGGCCTCCTTGCTCCAGGGGCGGCCTTCGTTGAGCCAGGCCACCATTCCGCCGTCCAGCAGGGCCACCGGGGTGTCGGCGTACGACTTGAACAGGATGTACAGGCGTGCCGCGTCGTTGAAATCCGAGATCTTCTGCCCTTCGGGCACCAGCACGATGGGCTTGTCGGCCAGCACGCCCACGGCCTGCACCACCTTCTCGAAGGCGGCACGTTCGGGCAGCATGTAGCTGACCTTGTTGCCGGCGATGTCACGTTGCGTGCGCAGCTCCTTGGCGGCAAACAGCCGAGAGCCAGGGATGTGGCCGCCGAATTCCTCCAGCACCTTCTTGCCGTCCTTGGTGGTGGCGAATTCCGGCTCGCTGGTGAAGGTCTTGGGGTCGGTGCGGATCTCGATCACCTGCACCTTGTCGAGGTTGTCGGCCAGCCACTGCGTGCTGACCACCGGGCCGGGCAGCACGCCCTGGGCCCAGGCGCTGGCGGCCAGGGCGGCCGCACCCAGCGCGGTGGCGATGCGATGGATCATGTTCATGGTGAGTCTCTCCTTGGGGGTCAACAACGTCACGCCAGCCCGAGCCGGCGCAGCCGGGGGGCCAGCGCGGCATCGGTGTGGCTGAGCACGTCCAGGCGCCGGTCTTCCAGCACCGCTTCGGCGCTGCGCCGGCGCAACAGCGGGCCCAGCGCCGCATCGCGCGCCCGCAGCAGGTTGGCCAGCTCATCGGCAAACAGCTGCACCATGGCGGTCAGCCAGCGTGCCAGGGGCGCCAGCCGGCCGCCCCGCAGCGCCACGCGAAACTGCGGCAGGCGCGCGATCAACTCGTCGGCAGGGCACCAGCGGCCGGCCGTCACCCACCGGTTGGTGGTGAACCAGCGCAACGGCTGGCCGCGCGCATCCAGCGCGAGGGCCACCAGATGCACGTGCTGGCCGGCCTCGGGCCCGTCCCAGAACAGGTGGAAGTGGCCGTGCTCCGGCGGCGTCTGCCCTGGCCAGCGCTGCGAGCCGCCGTGCGCGTGGTAATAAAAGCGCGTGCCGTGCACGGCATCCACCGCGTCCCGTGCCGGATAGTGGCGCAGCTCCTCGAACCGACGCGCGCCGGCCAGCGCCGCCTGCGCCAGCGACACCCCCCGCCGCGCGTAGGCCAGCGGCACGCGCAGCGCCACCTCGGCCCAGTCGGCCAGGTCGGCAGGTTCGGTCGCACAAGTGGCGGCGGGGCACATCGTTCGCTCAGATGGCAGGCGCTGGCACGGGGCGCCCGTCGGGCTCATGGCCCAACGGCGTTCAGCGCTTGGGCGCGCACGGGTTGGCCGGGGCGCACGGGTTGTCGCCCTCGGCGCGCTTTTTCTTTTTCTTTTTGTCGGCGCCCGGTGCGCAGGGGTTGCCCGGTGCGCACGGGTTGCCGGCTGCACTGGCGGCAGGCTTGCCGTCGGCCTTGGGCGCTGTCTGTGCCATCGCGGCCGGGGCCACCAGGCTTGAGGCGACCAGCAACGCAGTCAGGGTTTGGGTCAGGGAGGGTTGGCGGGTTTTCATGGTCTGGGATGCCAAGGGGTTGGATGGATGGGAGGGCTGGCACCTGGGCGCGACCCTGGCGCCAGCCGTGGGGGCAGGTCGGGATCAGCCGGCTTGACCCACCCGCGCGGTGGCGTCACAGCCCGGCATGTCGCCGCCGCAGGCGGATGACCCGAGCACGGCCTCGCGCGCATCGATCGGGCCGCCGTAGCGCTGTTCGAACCAGCGGCCGAGGTGATAGACGCCCACCAGCGCGGCAGCCATCGCACCGATGATCCACCAAGGCGAGATGCCCCAGGCGTCGTGCAGCGTATCGCCGGCTTCGACTTCGGCCATGGCCATCAGCGCCTCGATCGTCGGGCCATACAGCCCGGCAAACGCGAAGGTGCCCACGATCAGACCGACGAAAAACACCAGCGCGTCCAGCCGGCCCGAAGCCACGCCCACCACCGAGGTGCCCGGGCAGTAGCCGCCGATGGCAAAGCCCGCGCCGACCAGCACACCGCCAAGGGCGGAGGCCGCCATCAGCGAGGTCGGCACGAACACCGCGTCCAGATCCAGGATGCCGGCTGCACCCAGGAGGTGCAGCCCGACGGCGGCCACGACGATGGCAGTGAACATCACCTTGAGCACCGACCAGTCGCGCAGGCTGAACTGGCCGGTCAACTTGCACGGGCTGCCAAAGCCGGCGTTTTCCAGGATGAAGCCAAAGGCCACGCCGACCAGCAGCGCCGACCAGACGGTTTCTTGCAACGGGAACATGGCGTCACACCCCCTTGACGAGGCGGCTGACGATCAGCCCCGTCACAAAGAAGGCGCCGAGAAAGACAAACGCCGCGATCGACAGCGTGGCTGCCCCCGACAGGCCCAGGCCGCTGGTGCAGCCCGCGGCGATGCGCGCGCCAAACCCGGCCAGCAGGCCGCCGATCAGCGCGGTGGCGAGGCGCTTGCCGGTGCCCACGCGCGTGGCGCCGTCCAGCTGCACGCGCAGCCGTCCGCCCAGAAACGCCGCCAGCAGCGCGCCGGCCAACACCCCGAGTACCTGCCAGGTGATCCAGCCATCGAGGATGTCGGGCCGCGCCATCGCGCCGAGGTAGGCGTTGGCCTGCATGGCTTGCGGCGCCACCTGCAGCCCGAGCCAGGCGCTCAGGCGCGTGGTGAAGCCCGTGGCGCCCAGCCCGTGCCCCGTCAGCACGAACGTGACCAGCAGCGTCACGCCCAGCGCCACGCCGGCCAGCCAGGGGTTCCAGAACGGTTTGGGTGAAGGGGTCATCGAATGGCTCATCGGAACATTCCATGAACTGTACCCGGCACAGTATAAAAAAGGGCGGCGGTGCGCGCAACCCGGGGCCGCCCGCGCGGGGCACGCTCTGCGACAATGCCGCGCATGAGCGCGCCCGACACCCTGACCCTGATTCGTCCCGACGACTGGCACGTGCACCTGCGCGACGGGGCCGCGCTGGCCACCACCGTGCCGCACACGGCCGCGCAGTTTGCGCGCGCCATCGTCATGCCCAACCTCAAGCCGCCGGTGACCTCGGCCGCACAGGCGGCGGCCTACCGGCAGCGCATCCTGGCGGCGGTGCCGGCCGGCGTGACGTTCGAGCCGCTGATGACGCTGTACCTGACCGACAACCTGCCGCCCCAGGAGATCGAGCGCGCGCGCACGGCGGGCGTGGTGGCGGTCAAGCTCTACCCGGCCGGGGCGACCACCAACAGCGACGCCGGCGTCACCGACCTGCGCCGCACGTACCGCACGCTGGAGGCGATGCAGCGCCATGGCGTGCTGCTGCTCGTGCATGGCGAAGTCACCGATGCCGATATCGACATTTTCGACCGCGAGGCGGTGTTCATCGAGCGCGTGCTGGAGCCGCTGCGGCGGGACTTCCCTGCGCTGAAGATTGTGCTGGAGCACATCACCACGCGCGAGGCGGTGCAGTACGTGACCGAGGCCGGCCCGAACCTGGCGGCCACCATCACCGCCCATCACCTGCTGTACAACCGCAATGCGATGCTGGTCGGCGGCATCCGGCCCCATCACTACTGCCTGCCGGTGCTCAAGCGCGAGACGCACCGCCAGGCGCTGCTGGCAGCGGCCACCAGCGGCCATCCCCGTTTCTTCCTCGGCACCGACAGCGCGCCGCACGCCGCGCACCTGAAGGAGCACGCCTGCGGCTGCGCCGGCTGCTACACCGCGCCGGCGGCGCTGGAGCTCTACGCCGAGGCGTTCGAGGCGGCCGGGGCGCTGGACAAGCTGGAGGGGTTTGCCAGCCTGCACGGGGCCGATTACTATGGCCTGCCGCGCAACACGCAGCGCATCACGTTGCGCCGCCAGGCGTGGACGCTGCCTGAGCGCTACGCCTTCGGTGAGGCCGAGGTCAAGCCGCTGCGGGCCGGGGAAACGCTGCGTTGGCGGGTGCAGGCCGACGCCGCAGCCTGAGCATGACCGTGTGGAGCGGCCGCGCAGCAGGAGAGGCAGCCCTGTGGAGGAGACGACCATGCGCATCCTGACCTGGAACGTGCAATGGTTTCGCGGCCTGGACGGCCGCGTCGACGTGGCCCGCGTGCTGCGTCACGCGCTGGACTGGGGCCAGCAGCCGCACGTGATCGGCCTGCAGGAAGTGGCCCAGCACTACCCGGGCCTGGACGGCGCGGGCGAAGCCGACCAGGTGGCGCAGGTGCGCGCGCTGCTGCCCGGCTATGAGGTGTTTGACGCCCCGGCGATCGACGAATGGCGCCCCGGGCGGCCAACGCGACAGCGCTTTGGCAACCTGCTGGCCACGCGGCTGCCGGTGCTGCAGGTGCAGCATCGGGCGCTGCCATACCCGGCCGATCCGACCGTGCCGTCGATGCCGCGCGTGCTGGCGGCGTTGACGGTGCTGGCGCCCTGGGGGCCGCTGCGCGTGGGCTGCACGCATCTGGCGTACTACAGCGCCGTGCAGCGGCTGGCGCAAGCGCAGGCGCTGCTGGCCTGGCAGCACGAGGCCGCGCAGGTGGCCGCCCATCCTCCCGCGGCGGGGCAGGAGGGGCCCGATACCCCGTTTCAGCCCCGCGTGCACGCGGCCGAAGCGGTGCTGATGGGCGACTTCAACGCCGCGCCGTCCGATCCCGCCTACCAGGTGCTGGTGCAGGGGCGCGAAGGGCAGGCACCCACGTTCGTCAACGCCTGGCAGGCCTGCCATGGTGCGCCGCTGCCGCCGACGTTTCGCGTGCACGAGCCTGGGGCGGATCCGGTGGCGTGCGACCACCTGCTGCTGACCCCGGGCCTGTTGCCCCGCCTGCGCCGGGTGGAGGTGGATGCCGCCACCCAGCTGTCCGATCATCAGCCGTTGCTGATGGAACTCGAAGGCGCCGACGGGGTCTGATCGGGCCGATGGTGCGGTCGGCCCGGGCCTTGTGGGGCCGCCGGTCCGCCCCCATGTAGCAAATCGAACTTCGATCCCCTCATCCGGAGACCCCATGAAACGCATCGTGCTGCTGGTTCTAACCAACCTCGCCGTGATGGCGGTGTTGCTGCTGACCACCCGCATCCTGGGGGTGGATCGCTTCCTGACCGCCAACGGTCTGGACACCACGGCGCTGGCGCTGTTTGCGCTGGTGATCGGCTTTGGCGGCGCGTTCATCTCGCTGCTGATGAGCAAGCCGATGGCCAAGTGGAGCACGGGCATGGTCATCATTGACCAGCCGCGCAATGCCGACGAGGCCTGGCTGCTGGCCACCGTGCGCAAGCTGGCCGACCGGGCGGGCATCGGCATGCCCGAGGTGGGCATCTACGAGGGCGAGCCCAACGCCTTTGCCACCGGCGCGTTCAAAGACAACGCCCTGGTCGGGGTGTCCACCGGCCTGCTGGCCAACATGACGCGCGAGGAGGTCGAAGCGGTGCTGGCGCACGAAGTGGCGCACATCGCCAACGGCGACATGGTGACGATGACCCTGATCCAGGGGGTGATGAACACCTTCGTCGTGTTCCTCAGCCGCGTGATCGGCTATGTCGTCGACAGCTTCCTGCGCCGCGGCGACAGCGAGCAGTCCGGCCCCGGCATCGGCTACCTGGTCACCAGCATCGTGATGGAGGTGGTGCTCGGGTTTCTGGCGGCCATCATCGTGGCGTGGTTCAGCCGTCAGCGTGAGTTCCGGGCCGACGCGGGGGCGGCTGCGCTGATGGGGCGCAAGCAGCCGATGATCAACGCGCTGGCACGCCTGGGCGGGCTGGAGCCGGGGGCGCTGCCGCAGGGCATGCAGGCGCTGGGCATCACCGGCAATCTGGGCAAGCTGTTTGCCACCCATCCGCCGATCGAAGAACGCATCGCTGCGCTGCAGGCGCTGTGAGTCCTAGCCGTACGTCAGGCCGGCGCGCCCGCTGCGGTCGGGTGCCGGCGGGCTGACGCCCAGCACGTGGCAGCCCAGCGCCTCGGCGACGCGGATGCCGTCGATTGCCGCCGACAGGATGCCGCCCGCGTAGCCCGCGCCTTCGCCCGCCGGATACAGGCCGCGCGTGTGGGGATGCTGGTAATCGTCGCCGCGGGGCAGGCGCAGCGGCGAGGAGGTGCGCGTTTCGACCCCCGTCAGCACCGCATCGGGCAGATCGAAGCCCGGCAGCTGCCGCGCCAGGGCGGGGATCGCCTCACGCATCGCCTCCACCGCGTAGCCGGGCAGCACGGCGGCCAGGTCCGCCGGTTGCACCCCGGGCTTGTACGACGGCACCACCTCGCCCAGTGCGGTGCTGGCACGGCCAGCCACAAAATCCCCCACGCGCTGCGCGGGCGCATCGTAGCGGCACCCGCCGGCTTCGAACGCGGCGCTTTCAAGCTGGCGCTGCAGCACCACCCCGGCCAGCGGATGCACCTGGCCCTGCCGCGCCAGCTGTGCGGCGGCCTGGGCATGGCGCGTGCCGGCTTCGTCGCCGAACGCCGCGCACCACGCCGCTGGGTCCTCGTTGGGATAGTCCGCCGGTGCGATGCCCACCACCAGCCCGGCGTTGGCGTTGCGCTCGGCGCGCGAATACTGGCTCATGCCGTTGGTGACCACGCGGCCCGGCTCGCTGGTGGCGGCCACCACCGTGCCGCCTGGGCACATGCAGAAGCTGTACACCGTTCTGCAATACCTATGCAAATCTAGCCATAGCTGACTAAATCTGCTGCTTGCTTCCTGCTTCACTGAGGCTGGTTTCACCGCGCTCTTGCGAGCGCGGCCAGAGCCTTCCTCTCCACAGGCTGACACGGTGGAACTCACCGCCATGTTCTTCAAGTTGACCGCCGCATTCACATCCCGGTCGTGGCGTGTTCCGCAAGCTGGACACGTCCATTCGCGCAGGGTCAGCGGCAAAGCCTCGAGTCTGTGCCCGCAGCATGAGCACGTCTTGCTGCTCGGGTAGAAGCGGTCCGCCACCACAACCTGGCCGCCACGCATCGCCGCCTTGTATTCCAACTGCCGTCGAAACTCGAAAAAGCCCACGTCGGCGATGGAGCGCGCTAGATGCCGGTTCTTCGCCATGCCCCGCACGTTCAGATCCTCGATGCCGATGGTGTGGAACCGGCGCGTGAGATCGGTCGTGAGCTTGTGCAGGGCATCAGACCGGATATTGGCGATCCGAGCATGGAGCCGCGCCAGCTTCGCTCTGGCCTTCTGACGGTTGTTGGAGCTTTTCTGCTTACGTGACAGGCTGCGAGAGAGCCTGCGTAAGCGGTTTAGCAAGGCCTTGTGTGGCTTGGGACCAGGTATGGTTTCTCCCGTCGAGAGCGTCGCCAGTGCCGAGACACCAAGATCGACACCAACCGCGCCTTGGTTTTCGGCTTTGGGCGGGTGTGAATCATCCACGGTATCCACAGCGATGCGGACAAACCAGCGGCCAGCCACACGGGAGACCGTGGCCGACATGATCTTGCCAGAAAAGCGCAACGCCTCGCGCATGCGCACCCATCCAAGCTTGGGGATGCGTATGCGGCAGCCGTCGATGCTGAACTGGTCGTTGGTCAGTGTGAAGCGGTCATGCACGCCTTTTTTGCGGCGCTGCGGATAGCGGGCGCGTCCCGCGAAAAAGTTCTGGAAGGCTTGCCCCAACTGGATGATGGCCATCTGCGGCACGCACTTGCTGACCTGCAGCATCCACGGGTACTGCT
>JANWZF010000275.1 GCA_025054905.1 Tepidimonas sp. | reverse complement strand
GGCCAGGGCGGCATGGGGCTGGGTTAGCATCGCTGCTGAGTGCGGGCCCGCAGGGGGTGGGCTTCGGCAAGGAACGCAAAGGTGGTCATGCGCTGGTCGACCCTGATGATCGTGCTCGAAGTCGGTGGCATCGTGGCGTTTGCGATGTCCGGCTTGATCGAGGCCATGCGCAAGCGCATGGACGTGGTGGGGGTTTTTTCGGTGGCGTTTGTCAGCGCGTTCGGGGGCGGGACGGTGCGCGACATCCTGCTCGATCGCCGGCCGCTGTTCTGGATCGAGCACGAAGGCTATCTGTGGCTGGTGGGGGCGCTGGTGCTGACGGCGCCGCTGTGGCTGGGCGTGGCGCAGCGCGAGGTCGGCGCGCGCCTGATGACGCTGGCCGATGCCTGTGGCCTGGGGCTGTTTGCGATCGCGGGCACCAGCATCGCGCTGGAGCAGGGGCTGTCGCCGCTGGTCAGCGCGCTGATGGGGGCCACCACGGCCATCGTCGGTGGGGTGGCGCGCGACGTGCTGTGCAACGAGGTGCCCCAGGTCTACCGCGACCACCGACCCTATGCGTTGTGCGCGCTGGCCGGTAGCGCGGTCTTTTTGGCGCTGTCGGCCTGGCAGGTGCCGTCGGTCTGGGGCAGCACGGCGGGGGTGGCGGTGGCCACGGGCAGCCGGCTGCTGGCCGTGGCGCTGGACTGGCGCCTGCCGCGTTGGGGCCGGTGGCCGCGCTGAACCCGCCTGGGTGCCGGGCTGCTGCGGCCCGGCACTGTCTCAGGCCGCGGTGCTGAGCTCGGTCAGCGGCACACAGCTGCAGAACAGGTTGCGGTCGCCATAGACGTTGTCCACGCGGCCCACCGGTGGCCAGTACTTGCTGCCAGCTCCGCCGTGGGCGCGATGGAAAGGCAGCGCGGCGGCCTGTTCGCGCGGATAGGGGTGGGACCAGTCCGCCGCCAACAGGCTGGCGGCGGTGTGTGGCGCGTTTTTCAGCGGGTTGTCGTCACGTGGCCACACGCCCAGCTCCACCGCGCGGATTTCTTCGCGGATGGCGATCATCGCGTCGATGAAGCGGTCCAGCTCCGCGAGGTGTTCGCTTTCGGTGGGCTCCACCATCAGGGTGTTGGGCACCGGAAACGACAGCGTCGGGGCATGAAAGCCGTAATCCATCAGGCGCTTGGCGATGTCTTCGGCCATGATGCCGGCGCTGTCCTTGAAGGCGCGGCAGTCCAGGATGCATTCGTGCGCCACATGGCCGTTGGCGCTGGCGTACAGCGTGGGGTAGTGCTCCCGCAGGCGGGCGCTGATGTAGTTGGCGGCCAGGATGGCGGTTTGGGTGGCGCGCTTCAAGCCTTCGGCGCCCATCATGCGGATGTACATCCAACTGATGGGCAGCACGGCGGCATTGCCCAGCGGCGCGGCGCTGACGGCGCCGACCGGGCCGCCGCTGGGCGCACCGCCGGCGTAGGCCCCGCAGGCGTGGGCGGTGGCGTGGCCCGGCAGGTAGGGGGCAAGCTCCTCGACCACGCAGACGGGGCCCACGCCGGGGCCGCCGCCGCCATGCGGGATGCAGAAGGTCTTGTGCAGGTTGAGGTGGCTCACATCGCCCCCGAAGCGCCCCGGTGCGGCCAGGCCGACCAGGGCGTTCATGTTGGCGCCGTCGATGTAGACCTTGCCACCGTGCGCGTGCACGATGCGGCACAGCTCGGCCACTTCGGTCTCGAACACGCCGTGCGTGCTCGGATAGGTGATCATGATGCAGGCCAGTTCCCGCGCGTGCTGCTGGCATTTGGCGCGCAGGTCGTCCATGTCCACGTTGCCCTGCGCGTCGCAGGCCACCGGCACGACGCGGTAGCCCACCATCTGCGCGCTGGCAGGGTTGGTGCCATGCGCGGAGGTGGGGATCAGGCAGACGTCGCGGTGGCCTTCACCGCGCGCGGCGTGCCAGGCACGGATGGCCAGCAGGCCGGCGTATTCCCCCTGGGAGCCGGCGTTGGGCTGCAGGCTGATGGCTGCATAGCCCGTGGCCTGGCACAGCCAGGCGCGCAGCTGTTCGTCCAGCAGGCGGTAGCCTTCCAGCTGGTCGGCGGGGGCGAAGGGGTGCACCTGGGCGAACTCGGGCCAGGTGATGGGGATCATCTCGCTGGTGGCGTTGAGCTTCATCGTGCACGAGCCCAGCGGGATCATCGTGCGGTCCAGCGCCAGGTCCTTGTCGGCCAGCCGGCGCAGGTAGCGCAGCATCGCGGTTTCGCTGTGGTGGCTGTTGAACACCGGATGCGTCAGGTAGGCCGAGCG
>JANWZF010000274.1 GCA_025054905.1 Tepidimonas sp. | reverse complement strand
CCTGCTGGCCGACGACCTGGAAGGGGAAAGCCGCGTGGTCGGTCAGGTGCACGCCGCGCTGGCGCGCGCCGTGGCGCGCCACGGGCAGCCGTTTGCGCCGCCGTGCGTGCTGCTGTCCGGCGGCGAGACCACCGTGACCGTTACCGGACCGGCAGGGCGCGGCGGCCGGGCCACGGAGTTTTTGCTGGGCTGCGCCCTGGCGTTGCAGGGGCAGGCCGGGGTCTGGGGGCTGGCGGCCGATACCGATGGCATCGACGGCAGCGAAGACAACGCCGGCGCCTTCGTGACGCCGGACACGCTGGTGCGCGCGCAGGCGGCAGGCATTTCGGCGCGCGACCATCTGGACCGGCACGATGCCTATACCTTTTTTGCGCGGCTGGGGGATCTGCTCGTCACGGGTCCGACCCACACCAATGTCAACGATTTTCGGGCGCTGCTGGTGGCGACGCCGGGCGCTTGCGTTTTAGCTTCATAGCCAAAAGGCATAAGAAAACGACAAAAAAGTTGTTTGGGTTTCGATCAAGGCGACCTACAGTGTCGCGCCATGGCGATCGAAACGGCTTATGTCCTGGGTGGTGCGGTGGTGGGCTTCATCGTCGGGTTGACCGGCGTGGGAGGAGGCTCGCTGATGACCCCGCTGCTGATTTACGGATTCGGTGTGCAACCGCACCTGGCGGTGGGCACCGATTTGCTGTTTGCCGCGGCCACCAAGAGTGCCGGGGCGCTGTCGTTTGCCCGCCATGGGCTGGTGCCGTGGCGCGTGGTGGCGCGGCTGACCGGCGGGGGGCTGCTGGGCGCGGGGGCGATGCTGCTGCTGCTGGCGCAGGTCGGCACGGCCGACCCCACGGTGCAGCGGGTGATGAAAGCCACCCTGGGGGTGATGCTGCTGCTGACGGCTGCGGCCACCGCGTACAAGGTGCTGCGTGCCGGCTGGTGGTGGCGCAGCCAGGCCGACCGCACGGTCGTGCACACCGCCGCGCCCGAGGCCGTGCAGCAACAGGCCCGCTGGCGCGCGGGGCCGCTGGTGCTGGGCGCGCTGATCGGGGCGCTGGTGACGCTGACCTCGGTAGGGGCTGGGGCGGTCGGCGTGGCGGTGCTGATGCTGCTGTATCCGCAGCTGCCGCTGGCACGGCTGGTGGCCGCCGACGTCACCTATGCGGTGCCGCTGACGCTGGTGGCCGGCCTGGGGCACGCCACGCTGGGGTCGGTGGACTGGGCGCTGCTCGGATGGTTGCTGGCCGGCTCGCTGCCCGGCATCTGGCTGGGCAGCCGGCTGGTTCAGTGGGCGCCGGTGGCGCTGGTGCGCTCCCTGCTGTCGGTGCTGCTGACCTGGGTAGGGCTGAAGCTGGTGCTGTCCTGAGCGGCAGCCACCCCGACGATGACCACCGTGGGGCGGCCCGCATGCACGACGCTGGCATGAGGCAAGGTGTCCAGCCGGTGGCGGGTGCTCAGGGCATCGGGCCAGCCTGCGCGTGAAACCACCAGCACCGGGGTGTCATCGGACCAGCCAGCCTGGCGCAGCTGGCGCGCCAGCTGGGGGAGCTGGCGCCCAGCCATGTAGAACACTTCGCTGTCGGCGTGGCGCGCGCCCTGCAGGCGTTGTTCGCGTGTCATTGCGGTGGTCAGCGCCACGCTGCGACCGCGGCCACGGCGTGTCAGCGGCTGCTGGGCATCGGCCGCCGCCGCCAGCGCAGCTGTGACGCCCGGAACCACCACGGTGGTGTGGCCAGCGGCGCGGACCACGGCCAATTCCTCTTCCAGGCGCCCAAAGATGCTGGGGTCGCCGCCTTTGAGGCGGACCACCAGCTCGCTGCACGCCGCATGGCGCAGCAGCAGCGCATGGATGACGTCCTGTGCCGTGGCCTGGCCGAAGCCGCGTTTGCCCACCTGCAGCCAGCGCGCCTGCGGCGCCAGTGCGCGCAGGGCCGGGTCGGTCAGCGCGTCGGCGAGCACCACATCGGCCTGGCCGAGCAGACGTGCGCCGCGCAGGGTGATCAAATCGGCGGCACCAGGGCCTGCGCCGATGAAGGCAACCGTGCTCATGCGCCTGACTCCACCAGCAGCGCCGCGCTGGTGCGATGCGTGCCCGGGTCGACCATGATCAGCGCGCCGACCTCCGGTCCGCCGGCGCCCAGCGGTTGCAGTGGCAGCGGCTCGGCCGTTTCGACCTGCACCCGCCCGAGGTCGTTGACCCCCAGGGTTTGCTGGGGCAAGGGCTGCAGCGTGTCGATGTCGAGCCGATGCTCGATGGCGCTGAGGCGCCCCTGTACCCAGCGATGTCCGTGGCGCAGCCAGTAGCGGCGGCCGAGCACCGCGGGTTCGGTGTCCAGCCACGCCACGGTGGCGGTGAAACGGCGCTGCGCCTCCAGCGTCCCGGGCGCCCCCAGCCAGTCGCCGCGGGAGACGTCCACAGGCCGATCGAGCACGATCCCGATGGATTGACCGGCGCGGCCTTCCTCGAGGGTGCGCGCGCCGTGATGCAACACCTGGGCGATGCGGGCGCGCAGCCCGCTGGGGGCCACTTCCACCTCGTCGCCAGGGCGCACACGGCCGCTGGCCAGTCGTCCCCACAGCACACGGGCCTGGTGGCCAGTGCCGTTGCCGTCGCGTTGCACCCACTGCACCGCCAGGCGCCACGGCGTCTGCAGCGACGGCTGCGGCACGGGCAGGGACTCCAACAGCTCCAACAGGGCCGGGCCGCGGTACCAACCGTCGGGCCGCGTGCGGGTGACATGGTCGCCGCGCAAGGCTGAAATCGGCACCACCGCCGTCAGCGCCAGGCCCGCCTGCTCGGCAAAGGCGCGCAAGGCGGCCTCGACGGCGTCGAAGGCGCGCGCCGCCTCGGCGACGGCATCGATCTTGTTGACGGCAAACACCAGGTGCGGCACGCCCAGCCGGTGCGCCAGCAGGGCATGGCGGCGCGTTTGCGGCAACAGCGTCACCGGGCGCTGCGTCCAGTCCAGTTTGGTCAGATCCACCAGAATCACCGCGACGTGGCTGCCCGCGGCGGCGGTGACCATGTTGCGGGTGTACTGTTCGTGGCCGGGCGCGTCGGCCAGGATGAACTTGCGCCGCGGTGTGGAAAAGGGACGGTAGGCCACGTCGATCGTGATGCCCTGCTCGCGCTCGGCTTCGAGTCCGTCGGTCAGCAGCGCCAGCTCCAGCGCCTGCGCATCGGGGCTGCGGCGCCGCAGCGCCTCGAGCTGGTCGGTCATCAAGGCCTGCGCATCCAGCAGCAGGCGGCCGATCAGCGTGCTCTTGCCATCATCGACGCTGCCGGCGGTCAGCACGCGCAAGGCGCCGTGTTCGGCGGGGGTGTGTGCGATGGACGACATCGGGGGACTCCTGCGGCGGTTTCAGAAATAGCCTTCACGCTTGCGCCGCTCCATCGCGGCTTCGCTGGTGCGGTCGTCGATGCGGGTGGCGCCGCGCTCGCTGACCGTGCTGCGCAGGGTTTCCAGCACCACCTCCTCGGCGGTGCGGGCCTGGCTTTCCACCGGGCAGGTGCAGCTCATGTCGCCGACGGTGCGAAAGCGCACGCTGAGGGTCTGCACCGCCTCGCCCGGCTGCGGTGGTGTCAGGGGGGTGACCGGCACCAGCAGTCCTTGGCGCCGCACCACCGCCCGCGGATGCGCCCAGTACAGGCTTGGCAGCGCGATGCGCTCGCGCGCGATATAGGCCCACACGTCCAGTTCGGTCCAGTTGCTGATCGGAAAGGCGCGCATGTGCTCGCCTGGCTGCAGCCGGGTGTTGAACAGCGTCCATAGCTCCGGGCGCTGGGCCTTGGGCTGCCACTGGCCAAAGGCGTCGCGGTGGCTGAAGATGCGCTCTTTGGCGCGCGCCTTTTCTTCGTCGCGGCGTGCACCGCCGACCAGCACGTCCAGGCGGTGGGTCTCGATGGTTTCCAGCAGCGTGACGCTTTGCGCCGCGTTGCGCGAGGCCAGCGGATCGGGCAAACGCACGCTGCCACGGCGGATCGAGTCTTCCACATGGCCGATCAGCAGGCGGTCGCCGTGGCGGGCCACCAGCTCATCGCGGAAGGCGATCACTTCGGGGAAGTTGTGCCCGGTGTCGATGTGCAGCAGGGGCAGTGGCAGCTGCCCGTCCCACGTGCCGTCGCGGCGCTGGCGCTGAAAGGCTTTGCGCGCCAGGTGCAGCACGACGCAGGAGTCCTTGCCGCCCGAAAAGAGCAGGGCCGGGCGCTCGAAGGCCGCCACGGCTTCGCGCAGGATAAAAATCGACTCTTCTTCCAGCGCTTCGAGGTGGCGCCAGTCGATGGTGGGTAACAGCTGGGTGGTGTGGACCGAGGCGTTCATGGTCGATCAGGGCTTCCGCAAAGTCAAACAGGTCAGGCGGCGTGCGTGGACAGGTGCAGGCCGCATTCGCGCCGGGTGTCGTCTTCCCACCACCAGCGCCCGGCGCGAAAGTCTTCCCCCACCGCGATGGGGCGCGTGCACGGTGCGCAGCCGATGCTGGGCATGAACGCGTCGTGCAAGGGGTTGTAGGGCACGCGGTGCTGCTGCAGGTAGTGCCACACGTCGGCCCAGTCCCAAGCGGCCAGGGGGTTGACTTTCAGGCGACCGGCCTCGTCGTGTTCCTGCAGCGGCACGTCGGCCCGGTGCGCGGACTGCTGTCGCCGCAGGCCGGTGATCCAGGCGCTGCGTCCATGCAGCAGCCGTTGCAGCGGCTCGACCTTGCGCAGTTGGCAGCAGGCCTGGCGCAGCGCGATGCTGCGGTACATCGGCTCGGCTCCGTGTTCGCTTTCGAACGCGTGCAGCGCTGCGGCATCGGGCTGCCAGACCTCCATCGTCAGGCCCCAGTGCGCTTCGGCCTGCGCCCGCAGCGCCAGCGTCTGGGGATGCAGGCGTCCCGTGTCGATCAACGCCACCGCCACGGGCAGGCGATGGCGCACGATCAGGTCGGTGATCACCATGTCTTCGGCGCCCAGGCTGGTGGCCTGCACGATGCGCCCGGCGTGCGCGTGCGCGGCTTGCGTCAGGGTCTGCACGGCCTGCTGCAGGCGCGCTTCAAAGCCGGGCAGATGGCGGGCGTACAGCGCAAACGCACGTCCAGGCAGTGGGGGCTCGATGGGGATCGTGGGGCGGGTGGACTCAGGCATGCAGCAAGCCTCCGTCGGGATGGCGCACGTCGGGTTGATAGTGCGCGGCAAACCAGCGCAGCGCCTGGTGCGCGACCTCGGCCGACTGGCCGGGGCGCAGCTCGGCGGCGTCAAAGCCGCAGCGCCACAGCTGCAGCACCTGGTCGGCGATCACATCGCCCACCGCACGCAGCTGCCCGCTGAAGCCCAGGCGCCCTCGCAGCAGGCGGGCCTGGCTGTAAGCGCGCCCGTCGGTCCAGCGCGGAAAGTGCAGCGCGATCAGATCCAGCCGCGGCAGATCGTCGGCCAGCGCCTGCACGCTGCGGTCGTTGGGCCACAGCACGCCGACCGGCAGCTCGGCGGGCCAGCGCTCGCGTACGGCCTCCCATTGGGATGCGTGCAGGATCAGGCCCGCGCGCGGTGCCGGCTGGGGATCGTGGGCATTGGCCCACTGCCACGGATCGTGGGCCGGATCGACCAGATGCAGGGTTGCGGTCGGTGCAGCCGATGTCATGGGGTTGCCTCCAGCGTCGCCGCGGTGGTGTGACGCACGGCGTCGGTGGCCGCGCGAAAGGGTGCCAGGCCGACGCGCTGCACGGTGTCCAGCAGGCGTTCGCCCGCCTGGCGCAGCGTCAGGTAGGTGTCCAGCACCGCCTGCAGTGCGTCGCCGATCTCGTCGGCAGCGAAGGCCGGCCCCACCACACGACCGGGGCGAGCCGGGCCGTGGGCGCTTTGGCCATCGCTGCCGCCCAGGGTCAGCTGGTACCACTCGCTGCCGTCTTTGTCCACGCCCAGGATGCCGATGTGACCACTGTGGTGGTGGCCGCACGAATTCATGCAGCCGCTGATGTGCAGCGCCAGGTCGCCCAACGCTTCCAGTTCATCCGGATCCTGGTAGCGCTGCAGCACTTGCAGTGCGATCGGCGTCGTGCGCGCGTTGGCCAGCGCACACAGATCGCCGCCGGGGCAAGCAATCAGGTCGGTGAGCCGGCCCCGCAGGGCGGCGCCCAGCCCAACGGCAGTGGCCGCAGCCCACAGCGCGGGCAGATCGGCCTCGTGCACCCAGGGCAGCAGGATGTTTTGCTCGTGGGTGACGCGTGCTTCGCCGGCGCTGTAGCGTTCGGCCAGATCGGCCAGCGCGTCGAGTTGAGCGGCGCTGACGTCGCCCGGCGGCAGCCCCGGCCGCTTCAGCGCCAGCGTCACCGCCACAAGCCCTGGCAGCCGGTGCGCGTGCACCTGGCGCGTGCGCCAGCGCCGGTAGGCGGGATCGTTCGGCTCGGGCTGCGGGTCCGCGGGGCCGCGCTGGATCCACTCCTGGGGTGGGGCAAACATCGGCAGCAGGGCAGTCAGGTCCTGTTCGCGCAGCCGCAGCGCCGGCCCCAGCCCATCGTCGCGCCGCAGCGCCTCCCATTCGGCCAGCACCGCCTCGACGAACGCCTGCCCTTCGGCCTTGACCAGGATTTTCAGGCGTGCCTTGTACAGATTGTCGCGCCGGCCATACAGGTTGTAGACGCGCACAATGGCTTCCAGAAACAGCACGATGTCCTGCCACGGCACCCAGTCGGCCAGCGTCGGGGCCACCAGTGGCGTGCGGCCCATGCCGCCGCCGGCCAGCACGCGAAATCCGACGGCGCCCGTAGCATCGCGCCGCAGCTGCAGCCCGATGTCGTGCCAGGCCAGCGCGGCGCGGTCATCGGGGCTGCCGGTGATGGCGATCTTGAACTTGCGCGGCAAAAACGCAAATTCCGGATGCAGCGTGCTCCACTGGCGCAGCAGCTCGGCGTAGGGGCGTGGGTCGACCTCTTCGTCCACGGCGATGCCGGCCAGGGCGTCGGTGGTGATGTTGCGGATGCAGTTGCCGCTGGTCTGGATGCCGTGCAGATCGGCCTCGGCCAGCACGTCCATCACGTCGGCCGCCCGCTGCAGGGGGATCCAGTTGAACTGGATGTTCTGGCGTGTCGTGAAGTGGCCGTAGCCGCCCTGTCCTGCCCAGGGGCCGCTGTCGTGGCGGTCGAACTCGCGTGCCACCCGCGCCAGCGTGCGCAGCTGGGCGGCGTTGAGCTCGCCGTAGGGAATCGCCACCCGCAGCATCGGCGCGTGGCGCTGCAGATACCAGCCGTTTTGCAGCCGCAGCGGGCGGAAGTCGTCGTCGCTGATTTCGCCGCGCAGGTAGCGCTGGAGCTGGTCGCGAAACTGTGCGGCGCGTTGACGGATGAGGAGGCGGTCGAGCGCTCGGTAGCGGTACATCGGGGCGAGTCGTCCAGGTTCGACAGGCCCCCGATTGTGTCTTTGGGTTATGAAAAATCAAACGAAAAGATCGTTTGATATCTATAACTAGGGGTCATGAGCACCGTCGCTTCCGTCCCCGTTGGTCAGGGCGGACAGCGCCACGGCGGTCAGCGCCTGCAGCAGCCGGGGGTCTTCGCCAATGGGTGGGGCCAGCCGCCAGTGCACCTGGGGGTAGGCGTGGCGCAGCTGTTGCAGCTGC
>JANWZF010000256.1 GCA_025054905.1 Tepidimonas sp. | reverse complement strand
CGCCTGCGCCCGGCTCACCGCGCCAGGCGTGGTAGGTGTCGGCGATTTTTTGGATTTCGTCGTCGGTCAGTTCACGCCGGGTGCGGTCCACCAGCACGCCCATGTTGCGGGCGTCGATGAAGAGCACCTGCCCGCGCCGGTCGCGCCAGCCCTTGCCAGGGTTTTTGTTGCGGGCCAGGAACCACAGGCAGGCCGGAATCTGGGTGGAGTAGAACAGCTGCCCGGGCAACGCCACCATGCAGTCCACCACGTCGGCTTCCAGCATGGCCTTGCGGATCTCACCCTCGCCGGACTGCTGCGATGACATCGAGCCGTTGGCCAGCACCACGCCTGCGGTGCCATTGGGTGCCAGGTGGTGATGGATGTGCTGCAGCCAGGCGTAGTTGGCGTTGCCCACGGGCGGCACGCCGAATTTCCAGCGCACGTCTTCGCGCAGGCGCTCGCCGCCCCAGTCGGAGATGTTGAACGGCGGGTTGGCCAGGATGAAGTCGAATTTGAGCTGGGGAAATTCGTCCTTGTGAAAGCTGCCTTCGGTGTTCCAGCGGATGTCGGCATCAATCCCGCGCACCGCGAGATTCATCTTGCACAGGCGCCAGGTGGTGTAGTTGCTTTCCTGCCCATAGATGGCGATGTCGCCGATGCGCCCGCCGTGCTCCTCGACAAACTTTTCGCTCTGCACGAACATGCCGCCGGAGCCGCAGCAGGGGTCATAGACGCGGCCGCGGTAGGGCTCCAGCATCTCGACCAGCACGCGCACGACCGAGCGGGGCGTGTAGAACTCGCCGCCGCGCTTGCCTTCGGCGCCGGCAAACTGGCCGAGGAAGTATTCATACACGCGGCCCAGGATGTCGCGGGATCGGTTGCCCTCCTCCCCGAGCGCAATGCCGGAGATGAGGTCGATGAGTTCGCCCAGCATCACCTTGTTGAGCGCGGGCCGGGCGTAGTCCTTTGGTAAAACGCCCTTGAGCGACTCGTTGTCCTTCTCGATGGCGCGCATGGCCTCATCGATCAGGGTGCCGATCTCGGGCCTTTTGGCATTGGCCTGCAGGTGCGACCAGCGAGCCTCCTTGGGCACCCAGAAAACGTTGTCGGCGAGGTACTCGTCCTTGTCCTCGGCGGCCTGGGGGTCTTCGGCCAAGAGCGCCTGGTGCTTGGCCTCGAAAGCGTCGGAGATGTACTTCAAAAAGATCAAGCCCAGCGCGACGTGTTTGTAGTCGGAAGGCTCCATGTTGCCGCGCAGCTTGTCGGCAGCCTTGAAGAGCTCGGCTTCGAAGCCGAGGGGGCCTGCATTGCGGCTTTGGGCGGTTGCGTGGCGTGCCATCGTGAGGTGACGTGAGGTTCGACAGCCCGGGAGGAACCTCAAGGGCGGTCTGGGCGGTCTGAATGCACCAGGGCACCCGCCCTTTCCCTCCGCGGATAAATACGCCACAATCGTACCGTGGCCATGTTTGCCCAAGTTCGGTTTTAGCGGTGTCCACCATGCATGCCCTTTTCCGCTTGAGCGCTGCGCTGGCCGTCGTGGCCGGCACCGGCTGGCTGGCCGGCTGCAGCACGCCGCCGCGGCCAACCGCAGAGGCCGAGGCCCCGGTCATCGCCGCACCCGCGCCAGCGGCCCCTGCGCCTGCGGTTGTCGCCCCCGCGCCGGCAGAGCCGGCCTTCACCGGCAAGGTCTCGCTGGCCACCAGCGAACGCGACTACCGCCGTGACGGCGCCCAGCACCTGTACGAGCGCTATGGCGAGCGCGTCTACCGCGGCAAGCTGCCGCCGCTGCTGCAGGCCGTGGGGGTGATGCGCGTGACCATCGGGCCACGCGGCGAGCTGCAGCGCTTCGAATGGATGCGCGCCCCTGACCATGTGCCCCACGTCAAGGCCGAAATCGAGCGCATGGTGCTGGCCGCTGCGCCTTTCCCTGCCCCCAAGCGGCTGGGCAGCGTGGTGTACACCGACAGCTGGCTGTGGGACAAAAGCGGGCGCTTTCAGCTCGACACGCTGACCGAGGGCCAGCTCGACCGCCTGCCGGCATCCGCCCCCACCCCGGCAGCCAAACCGGCTTCAGCGCGGGTGCGGCAGACGGCCTTGCCGCGTGCGGCCAGGCAGAATGTCGCCCAGGGCGAAACCAGCCCCGAAACGGCTCAATCGGCGGCGCGCTGACGCTCGCGCACCGACGACAGCACCGAAGCGGCAATCAAGGTCACACCGATCAAACCGGTGACGACCTCCGGGACGTGCATCACGGTGCCCATCAGCATGATGGCCGCCAGCGCGCCGATGGCGTAATGCGCGCCGTGCTCGAGATAGCGGTAGGCCTGCAGCGTGCCTCGGTGCACCAGATAGACGGTCATCGAGCGCACAAAGATCGCCCCGATGGCCAGGCCCAGCATGATGATGACAACATCCTTGGTGATGGCAAAAGCGCCGATGACGCCGTCGAACGAAAACGAAGCGTCCAGCACCTCCAGATACAGGAATCCGGCAAAGCCGCTGCGCTGCACGGTGGCCACGACAGCCTGGCCCTCTTCTTCGCTTTCGAACAGCGCGCCGACCGCATCCACCGCCAGGTACAGCAAAATGCCAGCGATGCCCGCCACGAAGACGCGGTTCTGTTCGGCTTCGGGCACCCACCAGCGGGTGGAAAACACCACCAACAAGGCGATGAAGACGCTGATTTCGTCAAACTTGGCCGCCCGCACCATGCGCCGCTCCAGCACCCCGAGCCAGTGGGTGTCTTTGTCGGCATCGAACAAAAAGTTGAGAAACACCAGCAGCAGGAACGTGCCACCAAAGGCGGAGATGACCGGATAGACCCCGGTCAGCACGCGGGCATAGTCGTCAGGGCTGTTCAGCGCCAGCCGCACCGTTTCCATCCAGCCCAGATCGGCCGCCACCGCCACGATGACGATCGGAAACACCAGCCGCATGCCAAAGACCGCGATCAGGATACCCACGGTCAGAAACAGCTGTTGCCACAGCCGGCTCATGCCGCGCAGCACGCTGGCGTTGACCACCGCGTTGTCAAACGAGAGGCTGACCTCCAGCACCGCCAGCACGGCCGTCAGCCACAAGGCCGTCCACAGTCCCAGGGCGGACTGCAGGCCCCACCAGGCCGCCAGGGCCAGACACACGGCCGAAAAGGCCAGCGAAAAACGAAAATGCTGCAGCATGGGGGCGATTGTGACCGATGGCCGGCGCTTCAGCCGTCCCCCGTGTGGCTGACCGCGGCCACAGGCGGCGGCAGGCCCGCCAGGCGGGCCACCTCGGCGCGCAGATCGGCTGCCCAGCGGCGGCGGTCGCGCCCCTGGGCCTGCTGGGGCTGACCCCAGTGCAGCTCCACCGCCACGTCGGCTGCGCGCAGCACACGCCACAACGAAGCCAGCAGCGTCGTGGAGCCCACATAAACCGGTGCCTCGTGGCGCTGTACGCCCTGCCGTGCGGCACCCTTGGGGCGGTACGCCAAACCCAGCGGCTGCACGGACGCGCCCACCGCCAGCGGGGCCTGCAGCAGATTGGCATGAAACGGCAGCACCGTGCGCCCGTCGCTGGTGGTGCCTTCGGGGAACAGCGCCAGCCGATCGCCGGCCTGCAGACGCTCAGCCAGCTGGTGCACCACGCGCAGCGCATCGCGGCGGCTGGCACGTTCGATGAACAGCGTGCCCGCCCCGGCAACCAGGGCCCCCAGCAGCGGCCAACGGTGGACGTCGGCCTTGGCCACGAAGCGGCACGGCGCCACCGCGTCGATGGCCAGGATGTCGAGCCACGAGACGTGGTTGGCCACCACCAGGCAGCCCCGCGCCGCAGGCTCGCCCTGGCTGCGCACCTCCACCCCGAGGATGGCCAGCGCGCGCTGGGCCCAGGCCTGAAGGCGGCGGCGGCGCTGGGCCTCGTCCCAGCGGGCAAAATGCCATTGCACGGTCCACAGCCCATGCAGGACGTGCAGCGCCAACACCACGGCGCGCGCCAGTGCGGCGGGCCACGCGCGCTGCGGCGCGGGTACCGCCAACTCAGGCATGGGCCTCGTAGGCCACGTGGCCCCCCACCAGCGTAGCACGCACGCGCGCGGGCAGTTCGTGCCCCTCAAACGGCGTGTGGCGTGACTGGCTGGCCAGCGCCGCCGGCTCCACGCGCCACGGCGCGGCCGGATCGAGCACGCAAAGATCGGCCACGCCACCGACGGCCAGCCGGCCGACGCTGGCCTGCAGCGTGCCCAGGCGCGCCCCCAGCACCCGCGCCGGAGCCGCAGTGATGACCTCCAGCGCCCGCATCAGCGGCACGCCATCCTGCTCGGCCCACTTCAGCGCCAGCCCGGCCAGCAGCTCCACTGCCGTCGCACCGGGCGCGGCCTCGCCAAACGGCAACAGCTTGTCGTCCGCCGACACGGGCGTGTGATCCGACACCAGCGCATCGATCGTGCCGTCCGCCAACCCCTGCCGCAGCGCCGTGCGGTCGCGCTGCTGGCGCACCGGTGGCTGCAGGCGCAGCCGCGTGTCGTAGTAGCCGATGTCGGTGTCGGTCAGCATCAGGTTGTGCACGCTGACGTCGGCGGTCACGGGCAGGCCCTCGGCCTTGGCCTGGCGCACGAGCTGCACCCCGGCGGCCGTGCTCAGGCGGCACACGTGCAGATGCAGCGGCGCCGGCCGTGCGCTGCCAACGACGCTGCGCAGCAGCTCCAGCAAGGTGTGCAGCCCGATCACCTCGGCTGCGGCCGGCACCCCCGGCAAACCCAGCCGGGTGGCCACAGGACCGCTGGCCATCACGCCCTTGGCCAGCCACGGCTCCTGGGGCCGCAGCCACAGGGTGTAGCCGAACGTGGCCGCATACTGGAACGCGCGCAGCAACACCTGGGTGTTGACCAGCGCCCGATCGGCCTGGCCGAAGCCGACGCAACCGCGTTCGTGGAGGTGCACCATTTCGGCCAGCACCTCGCCGTCCAGCCCGCGCGTCAGCGCCCCGAGCGGAAACACCCGGCAGCGGTGCAACGCCGCCGCGCGCGTGCGCAGCATGTCCACCAGCCCCGGTTCATCCAGCACCGGATCGGTATCCGGCGGGCACACCAGGCTGGTCACACCACCGGCCACGGCGGCGGCGGTTTCGGTCTCCAGCAGCCCGGCGTGCTCGCCGCCGGGCTCGCGCAGCCGCACACTCAGATCCACCAGCCCCGGCAGCACCCAGCAGCCGCTGGCCTGCAGCACACGGTTGGGCACGAAGTCGGCCGGCAGCGCGCCGATGCCGATGATGCGCCCAGCCGCAATGGCCACATCGGCGACGCGGTCGGTGCCACTGGCCGGATCGATGACGCGGCCCTGACGGATCAGCAGTTTCATGCCTCGTTCCCCGCGATGATGCCCATGACCGCCATGCGCACCGCGATGCCAAACGTCACCTGTGGCAACACCACGCTGCGCGGGCCATCGACCACGGCTGAGTCGATTTCCACCCCCCGGTTGACCGGCCCGGGGTGCATGACGATGGCATCGGGCTTGGCCCACTGCAACCGCTCGGGCGTCAGGCCGAAGCTCTTGAAATATTCCTGGCTGGACGGCAACAGCGCGCCGCTCATGCGTTCGTTTTGCAGCCGCAGCGCGATCACCACATCGCAGTCGCGGATGCCTTCCTGCAGGTCGTGGCAGACGCGCACGCCGAGCTGCGCCAGGTCGGCCGGCACCAGCGTGCGCGGCCCCACCACGCGCACATCCGGACAGCCCAGCGTCGTCAGCGCATGGATGTCGGAGCGCGCCACGCGCGAGTGCAGCACATCGCCCACGATGGCCACCGACAGCCGCGTGAAGTCGCCCTTGTAGTGGCGGATCGTGTAGGCGTCGAGCAAGCCTTGCGTCGGATGCGCATGGCGGCCATCCCCCGCATTGATCACGTGCACATGCGGCGCCACGTGCTGGGCGATCAGGTAAGGAGCGCCTGACTCGCTGTGGCGTACGACGAAGATGTCGGCTGCCATCGCCGACAGGTTGGCAATCGTGTCCAACAGCGTTTCGCCCTTGGCGGTCGAAGAGCGTGCGATGTCCAGGTTGAACACGTCGGCCGACAGGCGCGTGGCGGCGATCTCGAACGTGGTGCGGGTGCGCGTGCTGTTTTCGAAAAACAGGTTGAACACGCTTTTGCCCCGCAGCAGCGGCACTTTTTTGACCTCGCGCGCGTTGACGCCGACGAACTGCTGCGCCGTATCCAGAATGTGCAGCAGGATGTCGCGCGGCAGCCCCTCGGTGGACAGCAGGTGGATCAGCTCGCCATGGCGGTTGAGCTGGGGGTTGCGCGCCTTCATCGCGGGGTCTCCTGCGCGGGTGTGCGCTGCAGCAGCTGAAAGCCGAAGCGGCCCTGCTCGTCGCGGGTCAACTCGAACGACTGCTGCGCCGGCAGCGGCAGGCGCACCGCGGCCACATCGGCGGCCACCGGCAGCTCGCGCCCGCCACGATCCACCAGCACCGCCAACCGCACGCTGGCTGGGCGGCCATGGTCGAACAGCTCGTTGAGCACCGCGCGCAGCGTGCGTCCGGTGTAGAGCACGTCGTCGATCAGCAGGATATGCGCGCCCTCGACGTCGAACGGTAGGCGGGTCTGCGCGCTGCTGGCGCTCAGGCCCCGCTGCGCATAGTCGTCGCGGTGCAGCGTGGAGGCCACGACACCGGCCTCGCCAGGCAGGCCCAGCTCACGCTGCAGCCGCTGCGCCAGCCAGGCCCCGCCAGAGGCCACCCCCACCAGGTGGGTCGGCTGCGGGCCGGCCGCCAGCAGCGCCTGCACCGCCCGGCGCAATTCGGCGTACAGCGCCTCGGCATCCAGCGCCAGCGTCCCGGCCGGCGTGGGCATCGCAGCGTTCATCGCAAGCTCCTCAAATACTGCTCCAGGATGATGCAGGCCGCCGCGGCGTCGGCGTCGCGCGCCCCGGCGGCCTGCGCTTCGGTGGTGCTGTAGCGCTCATCCACTTCCACCACCGGCAGGCCGAAGCGGCCATGCAGCTGGCGCGCAAAGCGCCGCGCCTGCTCGGTGTGCTCATGCGGCGCCCCGTCAGGGTGCAACGGCACCCCCACCACCAGCGCATCGGGACACCATTCGCGCACCAGCCCCTGCAGGCGCTGCCAGCGCGCCGGGCCCTGCTCGGTCAGCGTGGTCAGCGGCGAGGCAGTGGCGGTGATGCGGTTGCCACTGGCCACGCCCACGCGCCGCTGCCCCCAGTCGAAGCCGAGAAACATCTGCGCCCGCTCGGGCACTTTGCCCCAGACGTTCATGCGCGCCCGGCCCCTGGTGTCAGCATCCACGGCTGCACCCCCAGCAGCGCCATCGCCCGCTCGTAGCGCTGCGCCAGCGGCACCTCAAACAGGATCGCCGGATCGGCGGGGACGGTCAACCAGGCATTGTCGGCCAGCTCGCTCTCCAGCTGCCCCTCCCCCCACGACGAATACCCCAGCGCCAGCAGCAGCCGCCTGGGGCCCGCGCCCACCGAGACCGCCTCCAGCACGTCGCGCGAGGTGGTCAACTCCAACCCCGCGCCCGCCACTTTCAGCGACGAGGCGTACACCGTGGCCGGGGCCGAGGCAGCGGCCTCGTCGTCGGCCATCGGCGCACCGCTGGTCGGCGGGTGCGACGGCCCCACCGCCACCGGGGTGCCCATGTCGTCGTGCAGCACGAAGCCGCGCTCCATCTGCAGCGGGCCGCCGCGCAACACCGGTTGGCTGGCCCACGGCGTGCGCGCCAACGGCAGCTCCAGTCGCTCGAACAGCTCGCCCAAGGTCAGACCGGCCGGTTTGTTGACAATCAACCCCAGCGCCCCTTTGGCGCTGTGCTCGCAGATGTAGACCACGCTGCGGCCGAACAACTCATCGTTCAGGCCGGGCATCGCGATCAAAAAATGGTTCGTCAGATCGACCGGGGTAGCATCGGCGCTCATCGGCTTTCGATTGTACGGCCCACCCCATGAGCAGCACGCCCCGCTATGACTCAGCCCTGATGTGGTTCCGCCGCGACCTGCGGGCCTACGACAACGCGGCGCTGTACCACGCGCTGCGGGCCAGCCGCCGGGTCTGGTGCGTGTTCGTGTTCGACACCGCGATCCTGACGCCGCTGCTGCAGCGCGGCCTGCAGGCCGATCGCCGGGTTGAGTTCATCCACGCCGCGCTGCAGGACCTGGACGACCAGCTGCGCGCCCTGGGGCGCTCGTTTGGCACCGATGGCGTGGGCCTGATCGTGCTGCACGCGGCGGCCAGCGAAGCCATCCCCCAGCTGGCCGCGCAGCTGGGCGTGCAGGCGGTCTACGCCAACCACGACGACGACCCCGATGCGCTGGCACGCGATGCGCGCGTGCTCGGCACGCTGGCGCACCAGGGCGTGGCGATGCACACGTTCAAGGATCACGTGATCTTCGAGCGGCGCGAAATCCTGACCGGCAACGGCCGTCCGTTTACGGTGTTCACGCCGTACAAAAACGCCTGGCTGCGTGCGCTGACGCCGTTTCACCTGAAAGCGTACCCCGTGGAGCGCTACGGGGCGGCGCTGGCGCCGCGGCCAGCCCACCTGGCCGGCGCGCTGCCGTCACTGGGCGACCTGGGTTTTGCGCCGACCAACCTGCGCCAGCTGCCAATGCGCACCGGCACGCGCGGCGCACGCGCGATGTGGGAGGATTTTCAGGCCCGGCTGGAGCGCTACCACCTCGCACGCGACTACCCCGGCATCAAGGGGCCCAGCTACCTCAGCGCGCACCTGCGCTTTGGCACCCTCAGCATCCGCGAGGTCGCCGCCAGCGCCTACGCCCTGCACGCGCGCGGGCAGGCCGGCGCCAGCGCCTGGCTCAACGAACTGATCTGGCGCGATTTCTACCACCAGATTCTGGCCAACTTTCCGCACATCGTGGAGCACGCCTTCAAGCCCGAGTACGACCGCATCGTGTGGGAACGCGGCCGCCACGCCGAGGCGTTGCTGGCGGCCTGGTGCACCGGCCAGACCGGCTACCCGCTGGTGGATGCCGCCATGCGCCAGCTCAACCAGACCGGCTACATGCACAACCGGCTGCGCATGGTGGTGGCCAGCTTCCTGACCAAGGATCTGGGCCTGGACTGGCGCCGCGGCGAGCGGTATTTCGCCGACCACCTGCTGGATTTTGACCTGGCGGCCAACAACGGCGGCTGGCAGTGGGCAGCCTCCAGCGGCTGCGATGCGCAACCGTACTTTCGCATCTTCAACCCGGTGGCCCAGAGCCGCAAGTTCGATCCACATGGCAAGTTCATCCGCCGCTACGTGCCCGAACTGGCGGCGCTGGACGATCAAGCCATCCACGCGCCCTGGGAGGCCAGCGCCCAGGCCCTGGCGGCCGCCGGCGTGACGCTGGGCCGCACGTACCCGCTCCCGATCGTCGACCACGCCCAGGCGCGGCAGCGCACGCTGCAGCGCTACGCCGTGGTCAAGGCCGCGCGTTAGAACGACGCCGCCCCGTCACAGCGGCACCATCTCGAAATCTTCCTTGCGCGCGCCACACTCCGGGCACGTCCAGTTGACCGGCACGTCCTCCCAGCGCGTACCCGGCGCGATGCCATGCTCCGGGTCGCCCGCAGCCTCATCGTAGATCCAGCCGCAGATCAGGCACATCCAGGTACGGTAAGGGGTCGTCATGGCGGCAACGTGGCTCGCAAAGGGTTGTCGATACAATGCTGGCCATTGTAGTGCCGCCCATGACCGCCACCGATTCCGACGCCCCTGCCACGCCGTGCGTGCTGTGCTTCAACGCCAGCGATCCCAGTGGAGCGGGGGGGTTGGCCGCCGATGTCACCACGCTGGCCAGCGCCACCTGCCATGCGCTGCCGGTGCTCACCGGTGTGTGGGTGGGCGACACGCGCCAACGCGTGCAGCTGCTGCCACTGGAGGCCGAGTGGATCGACGAGCAGGCGCGCGCGGTGCTGGAAGACATGCCGGTGCAGGCAGTCAAGGTCACCCTGGCGCTGAGCGCCGAGGCCGCAGCGGCGGTGGGCGCCCTCCTGAGTGACTACGACGAGCTGCCGGTGGTCACCTACGTGCCGGAGCTGGCCGCGCTGGACGACCGCGCGCGGGAAGCGCTGCTGGAGGCAGCCGCCGAGCTGCTGCTGCCGCAGACCGATGTGCTGGTGGGCAACCACCATACGCTGGCGCGCTGGCTGCTGCCAGACTGGGACGACGACCGCCCCCCTGGCGCGCGTGACGTGGCCCGCGCCGCGGCGGCGCATGGGGTGACGGCCACGCTGCTGACCGGCATCGCCCGCGGTGAACAGCTCGACAACGTGCTGGCCACACCCGAGGTGGTGCTGACCAACGCCGCGTTTGAACGCATCGATGCCACCTTCATCGGGGCTGGCGATACGCTGGCTGCAGCGCTGGCGGGCCTGCTGGCGCACGAGGCCGAGCTCACCGAAGCCACCTCGCAGGCGTTGGCCTACCTGGATCAGGCGCTGGTGCACGGCTTTCAGCCCGGCATGGGCCACGCCATCGCGCAGCGCCTGTTCTGGGCTGACGACCCCGACGACGAACCCGAATCGCAGCGCTCGACATCATCATGACCGACCGCAACCAGCAACTGTTCGACCGTGCCCGAGCCGTCATTCCCGGCGGTGTCAATTCCCCCGTGCGCGCCTTCAAGGCCGTCGGCGGCACGCCGCGCTTCATCACGCGGGCCCAGGGGCCCTACCTCTGGGATGCCGAGGGCCAACGCTACATCGACTACATCGGGTCGTGGGGGCCGATGATCCTGGGGCACGGCCACCCGGAGGTGGTCGAGGCGGTGCAGGCGGCCGTGCGGGACGGCCTTTCGTACGGTGCGCCGACCGAGCGCGAAATCGAGCTGGCCGAAGCCATCATCCGGCTGCTACCCAGCCTGGAGATGGTGCGGCTGGTCAGCTCCGGCACCGAAGCGGGCATGAGCGCCATCCGCCTGGCGCGCGGCGTCACCGGCCGGCCCAAGATCGTCAAATTCGAGGGCTGCTACCACGGCCACGCCGATGCGCTGCTGGTCAAGGCCGGCTCGGGCCTGGCCACGTTCGGCCACCCCACCAGCGCCGGGGTGCCCCCGGAAGTCGTGCAGCACACGCTGGTGCTGCCCTACAACGACGTCGCCCAGCTCGAGGCGGCCTTTGCCGAGCACGGCGCGCAGATTGCCGCCGTGATGATCGAGCCGATCGCCGGCAACATGAATTTCGTGCGCGCCAGCGTGCCGTTCATGCGCCGCTGCCGCGAGCTGTGCACGCAGCACGGCGCGCTGCTGGTGCTCGATGAGGTGATGACCGGCTTTCGCGTCGCGCTGGGTGGCGCGCAAAGCCTGTACGCGCGCCACATTCCCGGCTTCGAGCCAGACATGACCGTTCTGGGCAAGGTCATCGGCGGCGGCATGCCACTGGCGGCCTTCGGGGGCAAGCGCGCCGTCATGGAACAGCTGGCACCGCTTGGCCCGGTTTATCAGGCCGGCACGCTGTCGGGCAACCCGGTGGCCACCGCCTGCGGGCTGGCGACGCTGCGGGTGATCCAGCGGCCGGGGTTTTTTGACGCGCTGGGGGCGCGCACGCGTGCGCTCGTGGAGGGCCTCAAGGCCGAAGCCGACCGCGCCGGGGTGCCGTTCAGCGTCGACAGCGAAGGCGGGATGTTCGGCTTTTTCTTCTTGCCCGAACTTCCGCAAAACTACACCCAGGTGATGGCCAGCGATGCGGCGCGCTTCAACCGCTTCTTTCACGGGATGCTGGCACGCGGCGTCTATTTCGCCCCGGCGCTGTACGAGGCCGGCTTTGTCAGCGCGGCGCACGGCGAGGCCGACATCGAGGCGACGCTGCAGGCGGCGCGTGCCGTCCTGGCCGAGCTCGGCTGAACTCAGCGCAACGGCCGCAGATGGCGCACGCGGTTTTGCGCGACCGCGATGACCGCATCCGACCCCCGGTCCACCCGCCCGCGCCCTGCAGCGGGTCGGCCTAGGCCGTCTGCCCACTGCACGCCACTGCGGCCGCCGATGGGGCAGACGGCAGCACGCGAGCCAGCAAAGCCCCGTGCACCGGCTCACCCAGCGGCACCCACACGCGCAGCGGATGGCCCGATGCCACCGTGATCGGCTCACCGGCGGCGGTTTGCATGCCCTCGATTCGCACCCGCCGGTTGCCCGCCGGATGGATCACCTCGAGCTCGTCGCCGACCGCAAAGCGGTTTTTCGTGGCCACCAGCGCCCAGCCATCGCAGCGCACGTCGACGACGTCGCCCACGTAGCGGCTGCGCGTCGGCGCCGAGTGGCCGCTGTCGTAGTTCTGGTAGGCCTGCGCGGGCCGGCGCACCAGCAGCCCGCTGGTGTAGCCGCGACTGGCCAGACCCTCCAGCTCCTCAAGCAGCGCCGGGTCGAACGGCCGCCCCGCCACCGCGTCGTCGATCGCGCGCCGGTACACCTGGGCCGTGCGCGCCACGTAATACACGCTCTTGGTGCGCCCCTCGATCTTGAGCGAGTCGACCCCGATGCGCACCAGATCCTGCACATATTCGACCGCGCGCAAATCACGGCTGTTCAGGATGTAGGTGCCGTGCTCATCCTCCATCACCGGCATCAGCTCACCGGGGCGCGAGGCTTCCTCCAGCAGCCAGACGCGATCCGCCAGCGGATGGCGCTGGCCGTCACCGGTGGTGGCCCGCGCGAGCTCCGCCCGCGCCTGCTCGTCCGCGAAGTCGAAATCGGCCCCCAGGCGTCCCGCCGCAGGCTCGCCCTCTCCCACCGGCGGCGCGCTGCAGCCGCTGCCGCACCCCGGGGTGGCCAGCGGTTGGGCATCGCCGGCGTCGGTCGGGCCGGCCGCATGGGTGCGGTAACTCCAGCGGCAGGCGTTGGTGCAGGTGCCCTGGTTGGGGTCGCGGCGGTTGAAGTAGCCGCTGAGCAGGCAGCGCCCGGAATAGGCAATGCACAGCGCCCCGTGCACGAAGACCTCCAGCTCGACGTCGGGGCAGGCCTCGCGGATCTGGGCGATCTCCTCCAGGCTCAGCTCGCGGCTCAGGATGATGCGCGCCACGCCCGCGCGCTGCCAGAACCTGACGGCCGCCCAGTTGGTGGTGTTGGCCTGCACCGACAGGTGGATCGGCACCTCGGGCCAGCGGCCGCGCTCCATTTCCTCGCGCACCAGCATGATCAGCCCGGCGTCGGCCATGATCAGCGCGTCCGGACGCAGCTCGACCACCGGCGCAAGATCGCGCAGGTACGTGCGCACCTTGTCGTTGTGGGCGATCAGGTTGCTGGTGACAAAGAAGCGCTTGCCGCGCGCGTGCGCCTCGGCGATGCCCTGGGCGATCTGCTCCAGGCGAAACTCGTTGTTGCGCGCGCGCAGGCTGTAGCGCGGCTGCCCCGCGTAGACGGCGTCGGCGCCGAAGTCGAACGCAGCACGCAGATGCGCCAGCGAGCCCGCCGGCAACAGCAGTTCGGGAGGGGTACGGTTCATCGCGGGATTATGGGGTAGGTCCTGCGGCCGGGGTCTGCGAACGCCGGCGGGCCCGACATCGCCCCGAGGCGGCCTCGGCAACCCGCCCGAAGCACGGGTCTGCGGTTGGCTCCATGCGACGAAAAAGGCCCCCGAAGGGGCCTTGGGGCACGGGGCCAGCGCCGCCCGTCAGACCGACACTTCCTTGGCCGTCTCGACGTATTCGTCGATCTGGTCGAAGTTCATGTAGCGGTAGACCTCGCCGGCCTTCTGGTTGATCACGCCCATCTCGGTCATGTACTCCTCCACGGTCGGCAGACGACCCAGCCTGGAGGCAATCGCCGCCAGCTCTGCCGAGGCAAGGAACACATTGGTGTTGCGCCCCAGGCGGTTGGGGAAGTTGCGCGTGCTGGTGGAGACCACCGTGGCACCCTCACGCACCTGCGCCTGATTGCCCATGCACAGGCTGCAGCCAGGCATTTCGGTGCGCGCACCGGCGGTGCCGAACGTGGCGTAGTAGCCTTCCTTGATCAGCTCGTTCTGGTCCATCTTGGTGGGCGGGGCCACCCACAGACGCACGGGGATGTCGCGCTGGCCGTGCAGCAGCTTGGCCGCCGCACGGAAGTGGCCGATGTTGGTCATGCACGAGCCGATGAAGGCCTCGTCGATCTTGGTGCCGGCCACCTCCGACAGCGGACGGGCATCGTCCGGGTCGTTCGGGCAGCACAGGATCGGCTCCTTGATCTCGTTGAGGTCGATTTCGATGACCGCCGCATACTCGGCGTCGGGGTCGGCCTCCAGCAGCTGGGGGTTCTCCAGCCACTTCTCCATCGCCTTGATGCGCCGCGCCAGCGTGCGCGCATCCTGGTAGCCGTTGGCGATCATCCACTTCAGCAGCACGATGTTGCTCTGCAGGTACTCGATGATCGGTTCCTTGTTGAGCTTGATCGTGCAGCCGGCCGCCGAGCGCTCGGCCGAGGCATCCGACAGCTCGAACGCCTGCTCCACCTTCAGATCAGGCAGGCCCTCGATCTCCAGGATGCGGCCGGAGAAGATGTTCTTCTTGCCCTTCTTCTCCACCGTCAGCAGGCCCTGCTTGATCGCGTAGTACGGAATCGCGTGCACCAGATCGCGCAGCGTGATCCCGGGCTGCATCTGACCCTTGAAGCGCACCAGCACCGACTCGGGCATGTCCAGCGGCATGACGCCGGTGGCCGCGGCAAAGGCCACCAGCCCCGAGCCGGCCGGGAAGCTGATGCCGATCGGGAAGCGCGTGTGGCTGTCGCCGCCGGTGCCGACGGTGTCGGGCAGCAGCATGCGGTTGAGCCACGAGTGGATGACCCCATCGCCCGGGCGCAGGCTCACACCGCCGCGGCTGCTGATGAAGGCCGGCAGCTCGCGGTGCATCTTGACGTCCACCGGCTTCGGATAGGCCGCGGTGTGGCAGAACGACTGCAGCACCAGGTCGGCGGAAAAGCCCAGGCACGCCAGGTCCTTGAGCTCGTCGCGCGTCATCGGGCCGGTGGTGTCCTGGCTGCCCACCGTGGTCATCTTCGGCTCGCAGTAGGTGCCGGGGCGGATGCCCTTGCCTTCGGGCAGCCCGCAGGCGCGCCCCACCATCTTCTGCGCCAGCGTGTAGCCCTTGCCGCTGTCCACCGGGGCCTTGGGCAGGCGAAAGACGGTGGAGGCAGGCAGCCCGAGGAACTCGCGCGCCTTGGCGGTCAGGCCGCGGCCGATGATCAGGTTGATGCGGCCGCCGGCGCGCACCTCATCGAGCAGCACCTCGCTCTTGAGCTGGAAGGTCGCGATGACCTCGCCGTTCTTCTCGATCTTGCCATCGTAGGGGTAGATGTCGATGACGTCGCCAAACTCAATCTTGCTGACGTCGACTTCGATCGGCAGCGAGCCCGAGTCCTCCTGCGTGTTGAAGAAGATCGGCGCGATCTTGCCGCCCAGCGTCACGCCACCGTAGCGCTTGTTGGGCACATAGGGAATGTCGTGGCCAGTCCACCAGATCACGCTGTTGGTGGCCGACTTGCGGCTGGAGCCGGTGCCCACCACATCCCCCACGTAGGCCACCAGATGGCCCTTTTCCTTGAGCTTTTGCAGCACGCTGATCGGACCGCGCTTGCCGTCCTCATCCGGCTCGAACGGCGCATCGGGCCGCTTGTTTTTCAACATGGCCAGCGCGTGCAGGGGGATGTCCGGACGGCTCCAGGCGTCCGGCGCCGGCGACAGGTCGTCGGTGTTGGTCTCGCCAGGGACCTTGAATGCGGTCACGGTGATGCGGCGCGGCACCTCCGGACGCGACAGGAACCACTCGGCATCGGCCCAGCTCTGCATCACGGCACGTGCGTGCGGGTTGCCGGCCTGTACCTTCTCGGCCACGTCGTGGAAGGCGTCGAACATCAGCAGGGTTTTCTTCAAGCCCTCGGCAGCCACTGGCGCCACTTCGGCATCGTCCAGCAGGTCGATCAGCGGCTTGACGTTGTAGCCGCCCACCATCGTGCCCAGCAGTTCGGTGGCTTTGGCCTTGCTGATCAGACCGACCTCGAGATCCCCATGGGCCACGGCCGCCAGGAACGACGCCTTGACCTTGGCCGCATCGTCCACCCCAGGGGGCACGCGGTGCGTCAACAAATCCAGCAAAAACTGCGGATCCTCGCCCGCCGGAGGGTTCTTGATCAGCTCGATCAACTCGGCGGTTTGCTGCGCGTTTAGCGGCAGCGGCGGAATGCCCAGCGCGGCGCGCTCGGCCACGTGTTCTCGATAGGCTTGCAGCATGGTCGGTGCTCCAGTGGTGTGCACGTGAAAAGGGTCAGGAAAAGTGGCGGCGCACCGGCTCGGGCAGCGCCACTGCGGTGGCGTGTGCGCGCTCCAGCACCTGCCAAAAATAGCGGAACGAGGCCCGGTCGTGCAATTGCCCCCGATGGGGAATCGGCGCCCAGTCCGCCGCCTGCGCCGCGGCGATGATCTCGGCCGCGCGCTCGACCTCCTCCAGCGGCGGTCGAAACGCCTGCAGGATCGGCTCGATCTGATCCGGATGGATGCTCCACATGCGCGTAAAGCCGAATTCGCGCGCGGCACGTTCGGCGGCCTGACGCACCGCCGCGCGGTCGCGAAATTCGGTGACCACGCCATGCGCCGGGACCTTGCCGTGGGCGTGGGCGGCGCTGGCGATTTCCAGCTTGGCCCGCACCACCAGCGGATGCGTGAACTGCCCCTGCAGGGTCATGGCCTCGGCGGGGATCGCCCCGCCGTGCGCCGACACGAAGTCCATCAACCCGAAACTGAGCGAAGCCACACGGGGATGCGCGGCGATCTCGAAAGCACGCTGCACCGCTGCCGGCGACTCGATCAGCACGTGCAGCGGCAGGGCGGGCGCGCCAGCGGCATCGACAGCGGCCACCGCGCGCTCGACGTCGGCCAGCGATTCGACCTTGGGGATCATCAGATGCGTCAGACGCGCCCCCACGGATCCGACGATCGTGGCGACATCGGACGCAAAGGCCGGGTGATCGACCGGATGCACGCGCACCCCGACGCGCGGCGGCACCGGTGCGGTCCAGTCCAGCCCGCGCACCAGTTCCACCACCAGCGCCGCGTGCTCGGCTTCGGCTCCGACGGGGGCGCCATCCTCGCAATCCAGCGTGACATCGAACAGGCAGGCGCCGTGGCGCTGCGCCCATTCGGCCTGCAGCGCCAGGCTCTTGCGCATACGCGCCTCCACCCCGGCGTAGTGGTCGCACACCGGCAGGCGCAGCGCGCCGGCCTGCGGGCCCAGCAGCACGTCACGGGGGTGGACCGCAGCCATGGCGCAGCCGCCCGCCTCAGAGCAGGTGCGCCACGGCGGCGCGCTCTTCTTCGAGCTCGGCCAGCGTCTTGTTCAGGCACTGCTGGCTGAACTCGTCGATCGGCAGTCCCTCGACCACCGTGTACTCGCCGTTGGCGCAGGTGACCGGGAAGCCGAACATCACGTCCTGCGGGATGCCATACCAGCCCTGCGACGGGACGCCCATGGTGACCCACTTGCCGTTGGTGCCCAGCGCCCAGTCGCGCATGTGGTCGATGGCCGCGTTGGCCGCCGATGCCGCGGACGACAGGCCACGCGCCTCGATGATGGCCGCGCCGCGCTTGCCCACCGTGGGCAGGAAGACGTTGCGGTTCCAGTCCTCATCGTTGATCATGGCCTTGACCGACTGACCCTCGATGGTGGCGAAGCGGTAGTCGGCGTACATGGTGGGCGAGTGGTTGCCCCAGACGCACAGCTTCTCGATGCTGGCAACGGGCTTGCCGGTCTTGGTGGCGATCTGGCTCAGGGCACGGTTGTGGTCCAGACGCAGCATCGCGGTGAAATTCTTTGCCGGCAGGTCCGGCGCCGACTTCATCGCAATGTAGGCGTTGGTGTTGGCCGGGTTGCCCACCACCAGCACCTTGACGTTGCGGCTGGCGACCTCGTTGAGCGCGCGGCCCTGCGCGGTGAAGATCTGTGCGTTGGCCGACAACAGGTCCTTGCGCTCCATGCCGGGGCCGCGCGGACGCGCGCCCACCAGCAGCGCGTAGTCGGTGTCGCGAAACGCGCTCTTCGGGTCACTGTGCGCCTCCATGCCCGCCAGCAGCGGGAAGGCGCAGTCTTCCAGTTCCATCATCACACCCTTGAGCGCTTTCTGCGCTTTTTCATCGGGGATTTCGAGCAGCTGCAGGATCACTGGCTGGTCCTTGCCCAGCATCTCGCCGGAAGCGATGCGAAACAGCAGCGCATAACCGATCTGGCCAGCCGCACCGGTGACGGCGACGCGCACGGGCTTTTTGCTCATGGGGTTTTCTCCAGTGGACAGGGTTGAGCGTGACGTGTACCCGAAGTGTACCCGGGGATGACCCCAGGCGTCAATTTGTCTTATGTCTTATATAAGATATGATTGCGTCCGATGCGACGCTCCCGCGTGGCCATGCAGCAACGGCGATGAAGACCGATCAGCCCACCCCGCGGCGCCAGCCCAGCGCGCCAGCCGACTCCCCCGCCAGCGGCGGCGGGGTGGGCACGCCCGCCTTCAGCCCGCTGTACCAGCAGATCAAGGCCCTGATCCTGCAGAGCCTGCAGGCGGGCGAGTGGAAGCCGGGCGACCTGATCCCGAGCGAGCAGGAGCTGGCGGCGCGCTTCAAGGTCAGCCAGGGTACGGTGCGCAAGGCCATCGACGAGCTGGCAGCCGACAATCTGCTGGTGCGCCGCCAGGGCAAGGGCACGTTTGTGGCCACGCACCACGAGCAGCACGTGCAGTACCGCTTCCTGCGCCTGCACCCGGACCACGGCGACCGCGACGCCGAGGGCCCCGCCACGCGTGACATCCTGGCCTGCCGGCGCGTGCGCGCCAGCGCCGAGGTCGCCGCGGCGCTGCAGCTGCGCGCCGGCGACAGCGTGGTCCAGGTCAGCCGGGTGCTGAGTTTTCAGGGCGTGCCCACCATTCTGGAAGACCTCTGGCTGCCCGGTGCCGCGTTCAAGGGCCTGACGCTGGAGGTGCTGACCGCCTATGCCGGACCGATGTACGCGCTGTTTGAGAGCCAGTTCGGCGTGCGCATGGTACGCGCCGAAGAGCGACTCAAGGCGGTGGCCGCCAGCGAGGCCGCCGCGCAACGCCTGCAGGTGGCCGCCGGCACCCCACTGCTGAGCGTGGAACGGCTGGCGTACACCTACAACGGCGTGCCGATGGAACTGCGCCGCGGCCTGTACCGCACCGATCGGCACCACTACCGCAACGAGCTCGGCTGATGAAGGTGGGCTTATGTTGCGTTGCAATAGAATGCGCAAGTTTCCCGTCAGTGACCTCAACGACGATGGCGGCCCCTGCGTCGCGCGCTGACGGCGGCGACAGCGGCCCACCCCCCAGGAGATGCCCATGACCCCCATCCGACCTGCGCGGCCCGAGTTTCGCAACATCAACGCTTTCAAGGACTTGACGACCTACCGGCTGCCGGTGGCCGGCTGGGTCTCGATCTTGCACCGCGTCAGCGGCGGCCTTCTGTTTCTGCTGCTGCCGTTGGTCGTCTGGATGATGGATGCCTCGCTGTCGTCCGAGATTTCCTACGGCGCCTTCACAGCGGCTTTCGATGCGGGCGTCGGTTTCGTACCCGGTTGGTTCCTGAAGCTGGTCTGCCTGGCGCTGATCTGGGCCTACCTGCACCACTTCTGCGCGGGCGTGCGCCACCTGATCATGGACGCCACCCACAAGGTCGACAAAGCCTTCGGGCGCTCGTCGGCCATCGCCACGCTGGTGGCGAGCCTCGGTCTGACGGCGGTGCTGGGCGCCAAGCTGTTCGGCCTGTACTGATCCTCTGGACGGAGAACCCCCATGGCAGTCAACTACGGCTCCAAGCGCGTCGTCACCGGCGCGCACTACGGTCTGCGCGATTGGCTGGTGCAGCGTGTCACGGCGGTGCTGATGGCCCTGTTCACGCTGCTGCTGCTGGTGCAGGTGATCTTTCACACCGGGCCACTCGGCTACGAAGGCTGGGCCGCGATCTTTGCCGCCCCGTGGATGAAGTTCCTGACCTTTGCGGTCGTCGTGGCACTGGCCTGGCACGCGTGGGTCGGCGTGCGCGACATCTGGATGGACTACATCAAGCCCGTGGGGCTGCGCCTGGCCCTGCATGTGTTCACGCTCGTCTGGCTGGTCGGTTGCACGGGCTGGGCGTTTCAAGTGCTCTGGAGGCTGTAAGCCATGACCGTCGTCACCACCCAACTCCCCCGTCGCCGCTTCGACGTCGTCATCGTCGGGGCTGGCGGCTCCGGCATGCGCGCCTCGCTGCAGCTGGCCCGCGCCGGGCTCAACGTCGCGGTGCTGTCCAAGGTCTTCCCGACGCGCTCGCACACCGTGGCCGCGCAGGGCGGCATCGGCGCGTCGCTGGGCAACATGTCCGAGGACAACTGGCACTATCACTTCTACGACACCGTCAAGGGCTCGGACTGGCTCGGCGACCAGGACGCCATCGAATTCATGTGCCGCGAGGCGCCCAAGGTGGTCTACGAGCTGGAGCACATGGGCATGCCGTTTGACCGCAACCCCGACGGCACCATCTACCAGCGCCCGTTTGGCGGCCACACCGCCAACTACGGTGAAAAGCCGGTGCAGCGCGCCTGCGCCGCCGCCGACCGCACCGGCCACGCGATGCTGCACACGCTGTACCAGCAAAACGTGGCGGCGCGCACGACCTTCTTTGTCGAGTGGATGGCGCTGGACCTGATCCGCGACGCCGACGGCGACGTGCTGGGCGTGACGGCGCTGGAGATGGAAACCGGCGATATCTATATCCTGGAAGCCAAGGCCACGCTGCTGGCCACGGGCGGCGCCGGGCGCATCTACGCCGCCAGCACGAACGCCTTCATCAACACCGGCGACGGTCTGGGCATGGCCGCGCGCGCTGGCATCCCGCTGCAGGACATGGAGTTCTGGCAGTTCCACCCGACCGGCGTGGCCGGCGCGGGCGTGCTACTGACCGAGGGCTGCCGCGGTGAAGGCGCGATCCTGCTCAACAGCAACGGTGAGCGCTTCATGGAGCGCTACGCGCCGACGCTGAAGGATCTGGCACCGCGCGACTTCGTCAGCCGCTGCATGGACCAGGAAATCAAGGAGGGCCGTGGTTGCGGCCCCAACAAGGACTACATCCTGCTCAAGCTCGATCACCTGGGGCCGGAGACCATCCACAAGCGTCTGCCTTCGGTGTACGAGATCGGTATCAACTTCGCCAACGTCGACATCACCAAGGAGCCGATCCCGGTGGTGCCCACCATCCACTATCAGATGGGCGGCATTCCGACCAACATCAACGGCCAGGTGGTGGTGCCGGATGGCCAGGGCGGCCAAAAGGTCGTGCGTGGGCTGTACGCGGTGGGCGAGTGCTCCTGCGTGTCGGTGCACGGTGCCAACCGCCTGGGCACCAATTCGCTGCTGGACCTGTTGGTGTTTGGCCGCGCGGCCGGCAACCACATCGTGGCCACCCTGGACCGCGGCCGCGAGCACAAGCCGCTGCCCAAGGATGCCGCCGACCGCACGCTGGCGCGACTGGCGCGGCTGGAAAGCTGTCGAGACGGCGAGTACGCGCAGGCCGTGGCCAACGACATCCGCCAGACGATGCAGCAGCACGCCGGCGTCTTCCGCACCCAGGCCAGCATGGATGAAGGGGTGCGCAAGATCAACGCCATCCGTGAGCGTGTCGCGCACATCGGGTTGAAAGACACCTCCAAGGTGTTCAACACCGCGCGCATCGAGGCACTGGAAGTGGAAAACCTGATCGAGGCCGCCCAGGCCACGATGACCTCGGCCGCGGCGCGCAAGGAATGCCGCGGGGCCCACACCGTCAAGGATTACGAGCGCGGCCCCGACGACCCCGAGTGTCCGTTGGGCCGCAACGACCGCGAGTGGATGAAGCACACGCTGTGGTTCAGCGACGGCAACCGTCTTGAATACAAGCCCGTCAACCTCAAGCCGCTGACGGTCGAGTCGATTCCGCCCAAGGTCCGCACGTTCTGACGTCCCCACGCCGGAGGTTTCCCCATGGCCCTACGCACCTTCAAGATCTACCGCTACGATCCGGACAAGGACGCCAAGCCCTACATGCAGACGCTGCAGGTGGAGCTGACCACCGAGCGCATGCTGCTGGATGCGCTGGTCAAGCTCAAGGAGATCGACCCGACGCTGTCGTACCGGCGCTCGTGCCGCGAGGGCGTCTGCGGCTCCGATGCGATGAACATCAACGGCAAGAACGGGTTGGCGTGCCTGACCAACCTGCGCACACTGCCCGAGACGATCGTGCTCAAGCCGCTGCCGGGGTTGCCGGTGATCCGTGACCTGATCGTGGACATGACGCTGTTTTTCAAACAGTACCACTCGATCAAGCCGTACCTGATCAACGAGACGCCGCCGCCGGAGAAGGAGCGCCTGCAGTCGCCCGAAGAGCGCGAAGAGCTCAACGGCCTGTACGAGTGCATCCTGTGCGCCAGCTGCTCGACGAGCTGCCCGAGTTTCTGGTGGAACCCGGACAAGTTCGTCGGCCCGGCTGGCCTGCTGCAGGCCTACCGCTTCATCGCCGACAGCCGCGACCAGGCCACCA
>JANWZF010000238.1 GCA_025054905.1 Tepidimonas sp. | reverse complement strand
CATACGGTCATCTTTCTGATCGGGGACTTCACCAGCCTGATCGGCGATCCGTCGGGCCGCAACAGCACGCGCCCACCGCTGACGCCCGAACAGATCAAGGCCAACGCCGAAACCTATTACCAGCAGGCCAGCCTGGTGCTGGATCCAGCGCGCACCGAGATCCGCTACAACAGCGAGTGGAGCGATGCGCTGGGCGCGCGCGGCCTGATCCAGCTGGCGGCGCGCTACACGGTGGCGCGCATGATGGAGCGCGACGATTTCACCAAGCGCTTCAGGGCGGGCACGCCGATTTCGATCCACGAGTTTTTGTACCCGCTGATGCAGGGCTACGACTCGGTGGCGCTGAAGGCCGACCTGGAGCTGGGCGGCACCGACCAGAAGTTCAACCTGTTGATGGGGAGGCACCTGCAACAGGAGTACGGGCAGGAGCCGCAGTGCATCCTGACGATGCCGCTGCTGGAGGGCCTGGACGGCGTCGAGAAGATGTCCAAGTCCAAGGGCAACTACATCGGCATCACCGAGGATGCCAACACGATGTTTGCCAAGGTGCTGTCGATCAGCGACGAGCTGATGTGGCGTTGGTACACGCTGCTGTCGTTTCGCTCGCTGGCCGAGATCGAGGCGCTGAAGGCCCAGGTGCAGCAGGGCCGCAACCCCAAAGAGGTCAAGCTGGAGCTGGCGCGCGAAATCACCGCGCGCTTTCACGGTGCGCAGGCCGCTGCGCGCGCGGAAGACGATTTCCATTTGCGCGCGCGCGGTGGGGTGCCCGAGCAGATCGCCGAGGTGTGCCTGGGCGGTGCACCGCTGGGCATCGGCGTGCTGCTCAAACAGGCCGGGCTGGCGCCATCGACCAGCGAAGCCAACCGCCTGATCGACGCAGGGGGCGTGCGGGTGGATGGCAGCGTGGTCAGCGACAAGGGGCTGAAGCTGCCCGCGGGCACCTACGTGGTCCAGGTGGGCAAGCGCAAGTTCGCGCGTGTGACGCTGCGCCCCTGAGGCGGCAGGCGGGCATGTCGATTTGGTCGCGCCTGACGCCGCAGCGGCTGCTGGCCACCTCGGTGGCGGTGGCGTTGACCACCATCGTGCTCAAGACGGCGGCATGGTGGATCACCGGCTCGGTGGGGTTGCTGTCCGACGCGATGGAGTCGCTGGTCAACCTGGCTGGGGCGACCTTCGGGCTGTGGATGGTGACCATCGCCGCCCGCCCGGCGGACGAGGACCATCCGTATGGTCATCACAAGGCCGAGTATTTTTCCGCGGGCTTTGAGGGCATTCTGATCGTCGTGGCGGCGCTGGGCATCGGCTGGGCCGCGGTGCAGCGGCTGTTGCAGCCGCAACCTTTGGAGCAGCTCGACTGGGGGCTGGCGCTGTCGGTGCTGAGCTCGCTGCTCAATGGGCTGCTGGCGGCGGTGATGCTGCGCGCTGCGCGCGTGCACCGCTCGCAGGCGCTGGAGGGCGATGCGCGCCACCTGTTCACCGACGTGTGGACTTCGGCAGGGGTGATCGTGGGCCTGGGGTTGGTGGCGGTCACCGGCTGGTGGTGGCTGGATCCGGTGGTGGCGCTGGCGGTGGCGGCCAACATCGTGCGCGAGGGGGTGCAGCTGGTCTGGCGCGCCGGCCAGGGGTTGATGGATCAAGCGGTCGAGCCGCAGGTGCGCGCGGCCATCGAGGCGGTGCTGGCGGATTTTGCCCATCGCCGTGGTGCCAGTGAGATCGTGCGCTTCGATCACCTGCACACGCGCAAGGCAGGTCAGCGCTGCTATGTGGATGTGCACATGCACCTGCCGCCCGATTGGAGTCTGCGGCGCGCGGCGGCGCTGCGTACCAGCGTCGAGCAGGCGTTGATGAGCGCCGTGCCGGGGTTGCGGGCCACGATTCAGCTGTTGCCGCGCGACGTCGAGGCGCACTTCGACGATCCGCGTGATCTCAAATGAGGCGGTCCGTGCCGGCGCCCGATGCCGGCAGCCACACGCGCACGGTCAGCCCCCCGCCCGGGGTGTCGTCGAAATGCAAGGTGCCGCCATGTTGCTCGACGACGCGGCGCGCGATCGTCAGCCCCAGCCCACTGCCATGGGGCGTCTGCGCGAAGCCCTGCCC
>JANWZF010000203.1 GCA_025054905.1 Tepidimonas sp. | reverse complement strand
TCAGCAGGCTTTGCAGGGCACGGCGGCCTCGGGCACGCCCAGCTTCTTCAGGATGATGGCCAGCGGGCAGAAGTTGGTGAAGCCAAACTGGAACAGGTTCAGGCCGACGAAGGCCGTGAAGGCCAGAAACCACTCGCTGACGAACAGCGGGCTGCTGGGTGCGCCCAGCGCCACCGACGCGAACACGAACAGGCCCGCAATCACACGGATCCAGCGTTCAACGGTCATGATGTTCTCCTTGACAGGGGTGGGTGAGGAACAAAAAACTGGGCGGTGGAGGACCCGGCTTACGCGGCGGCGCGCGCCTCGTGGCGGTGCCGGTACACCGCGTAGTACAGCACCGGGATCACCACCAGCGTCAGCAAGGTGGAGACGGCGATGCCAAAGATCAAGGACACGGCCAGACCGTTGAAGATCGGGTCGTCCAGAATGAAGAACGCCCCCAGCATCGCCGCCAGCGCCGTCAGCGCGATCGGCTGCGCGCGCACGGCGGCCGACTGCACCACGGCCTGCGCAAACGGCATGCCCTTGGCCGTTTCCAGCTCGATGAAGTCCACCAGCAGGATCGAGTTGCGCACGATGATGCCGGCCAGCGCGATCATGCCGATCATCGACGTGGCGGTGAACTGCGCGCCCAGCAGCGCGTGCCCGGGCATGATGCCGATCATCGTCAGTGGGATCGGCGCCATGATGATCAGCGGTGTGAGATAGCTGCGAAACTGCGCCACCACCAGCAGATAGATCAGCACCAGCCCGACCGCGTAGGCCGCGCCCATGTCGCGGAAGGTCTCGTAGGTGACCTGCCACTCACCGTCCCACTTGATCGCGTACTCGCGCCACGGGTCGGCCGGCTGGCGGATCCAGTATTCCCCCAGGCCGCCGGTATCCGGCAAAGCGGCCTGGTCCAGGCGGCTGCGGATCGCGAACATCCCGTACAGCGGTGAGTCGGTCTTGCCCGCCATGTCGCCGAGCACGTAGACCACGGGCAGCAGGTCCTTGGTGAAGCGCGGCGCGTCGATCACGCCGTGCTCGACGCGCACCAGCTCCGACAGCGGCACCATGCGCCCGTCGGCCGCTTTCAGCGGCAGCGCCAGCAGGGCCTCCAGCCCCACCTGGCGCTCGCGCGGCAGCTGCAGCCGCACCGGCACGGCAAACTTGGCGTGCCCGTCGTGCAGGTAGGCGGCGTCGCTGCCCGACAGGGCGGTGTAGACCGTCTGTGCGATCACCTGCGCGGGGATGCCCAACCGCTCGGCGCGCGCGCGCTCGATGCGCAGGAACACCCGCGGCGCTTCCTCTTTGAGCGTCGTGTCGATGCCGACGATGTCGGGCGTGTCGGCGAACGCCTGGGCCACGCGCCGCGCCAGTTCGGCCCGTCCGGCCTCGTCCGGGCCATAAACCTCGGCCACGATCGGTGACAGCACCGGCGGCCCGGGCGGCACCTCCACCACCTTGATGCGCCCACCGTGGGCGCGCGCAATCGCCTCCAGCCCGGGGCGCAGGCGCTGCGCGATGGCGTGGCTCTGCTCCTTGCGGTGCTTGGCGTCCACCAGGTTGACCTGCAGGTCGCCCTGCTCGGCATCGGCGCGCAGGTAGTACTGGCGCACCAGCCCGTTGAAGGTGATGGGGCTGGCGGTACCAGCATAGCCTTGCACGTGCGTGACCTCCGGCTGCTGCGCCAGGAACGCCGTCATGTCCTGCAGTGCGGCGGCGGTGTCCTCCAGCGCCGTGCCGGCCGGCATGTCCAGCACCACCTGGAACTCGCTCTTGTTGTCAAACGGCAGCATCTTCAGGATCACCGCCTGCACCACCGCCAGCCCCACCGACAGCAGCAGGCCCGCGGCCACGCCCAGCCCCAGCAGCCAGCGGTGGCGCGCGCTGGCCAGAAACGGTGTGAGCACGCGTGTGAAGAAGGTCTGCAGGCCCTGCGTCAGCTTCGACGGGCCATGGCCCGAGGCGTGGGCCGCGTGGCGACCCAGCAACCGGTAAGCCAGCCACGGGGTGACGGTGAAGGCAATCGCCAGCGAAATCGCCATGCCCATGCTGGCATTGATCGGGATCGGACTCATGTACGGGCCCATCAGACCCGTCACGAACGCCATCGGCAGCAGCGCCGCAATCACCGTCAGGGTCGCCAGGATCGTCGGGCCGCCGACCTCATCGACCGCGCGCGGAATGATCTGCAGCAGCGGGGCCTCGGGGGCGAGCTGGCGGTGTCGGTGGATGTTTTCCACCACGACGATGGCGTCGTCGACCAGGATGCCGATCGAAAAGATCAGCGCAAACAGCGACACGCGGTTGAGCGTGAAGCCCCAGGCCCACGACGCAAACAGCGTGGCCGTCAGCGTCAGGATCACCGCCACGCCGACGATGACCGCCTCGCGCCGGCCCAGCGCCAGCCCGACCAGCACGATCACGCTGCCAGTGGCAAAGATCAGCTTGCTGATCAGTTTGTTGGCCTTGTCGGCGGCGGTGGCACCGTAGTCGCGGCTGATGGTGACCTCCACGCCGTCGGGGATCAGCGTGTTGTGCAGGCGCTGCAGCTGTTCGGTGGCGGCGCGCGCCACATCGACGGCGTTTTCCCCCGGCTTCTTGGTCACGATCACAGTCACCGCCGGGTAGGCCTGGCCGGGCTGTGCGCCCTCGGGCAGCACGGCCGCCGGCCCCGGGGTGTGCCAGACGTAACGTCGCGGCAGCTGCGCGCCTTCTTCGATGCGCGCCACCTCGCGCAGGTAGACCGGTCGCCCCTGGTGCACGCCGACGACGATGTCGCCGACGTCCTGCACGTTCTGCAGGAACTCGCCGGTTTCCACCGTCAGCAGCCCGGGCTCGCCGCCCTGGCGGCGCGGCTGCGCCACGGTGCCGGAGGGCATGGCCTGGTTGGCCGCGGCGATCGCCTGGTGGATCGCCTGCAGCGGCACGCCGCGCGCGCGCAGCCGCTCGGGCTCGATCCAGACGTGGATCGCGCGGCCCGGCCCGCCGATGGTCTGCACCTCGCGCGTGCCTGGCACGCGCTTGAGCTCCGTTTCGATCGCATGCGCGACGCGCTCGATTTCCCACGCGCTCTTGCCCGCTGGGCTCCACAGCGTGGCGGCCAGCACCGGCACGTCGTCGATGCCCTTGGGCTTGACGATCGGCGGCAGCACCCCCAGGCCCGGCGGCAGCCAGTCCTGGTTGGCGTTGAGCACGTCGTACAGCCGCACCAGTGCCTCGGTGCGCGGCACGCCGACCTTGAACTGCACCGTCAGCACCGCCACGCCAGGGCGCGCGACGCTGTAGGTGTGCTCGATGCCGTGGATCTGCGACAGCACATGCTCGGCCGGCTGCGCCACCATCTTTTCCACGTCGGCGGCCGAGGCACCGGGAAAGGGGATGATGACGTTGGCCATCGTGACGTTGATCTGCGGCTCCTCCTCGCGCGGCGTCACCAGCACCGCAAAGAGGCCCAGCAGCAGCGCCACCAGCGCCAGCAGCGGGGTGATGGCGTTGGCCTGGAAGGTGCGCGCGATGGCGCCCGAGATGCCCAGCCGCTCGGTTGGGG
>JANWZF010000295.1 GCA_025054905.1 Tepidimonas sp. | reverse complement strand
TTCGATGCCGTTTGTCAACCTGGGGCTGTGCGCGGAAGGCGCCTCCAGTCTGCTGCTGCCGCAGCTGATGGGCTACCACCGCGCGGCGGAGGCCTTGCTGCTGGGTGAGCCGCTGGATGCGGCCACGGCCCTGGAGGTCGGTCTGGTCAACCGTGTGGTACCACCGCAGGAGGCCAACGCCACGGCGCAACGGCTGGCCGCCAAGCTGGCGGCCAAGCCGCTGAGCTCGCTGGTGGAGACCAAGCGACTCATGAAAGGTGCGCAACAGCCGCAGGTGTTGCAACGGATGGCCGAAGAGGGCGCGATCTTTGGCCGCATGCTGCGCGAGCCAGCCGCTAAGGAGGCCTTCTCTGCCTTTTTGGACAAGCGCGTCCCGGACTTCAGCCGGATGTGACGCAAGGGGGGACCGTGACCCGCATCACCTATCCACCGCTGGCGCCGGTTGCCTTTGAGCCCGAGTTCGTCGAGGGCGTGCGCGAGATTTTTGAGCGCAAGATCGTCTTCAACCAGGTGCTGGGGCTGCGCATCACGTCGATTGCGGCCGAGCGGGTCGAAGCCAGCCTGGCGATGCGGCCGGAACTGGTCGGGCACTTCGCCTACAACCGGATCCACGGTGGGGTCATCAGCGCCGCGCTGGATGCCATGGGTGGGCTGGCGGTGATGGCCGCCATCGGGGCGCGTCACCTCGATGAGCCCCCCGCGCAGCGCCTGCAGCGCTTTGCCAAGCTGGGCACGATCGATCTGCGCATTGATTACCTGCGCCCCGGCATCGGCGAGGCCTTCGGCTTGCAGGCCGAGGTGCTGCGGCTGGGCTCGCGGGTGGCTTCCACGCGCATGGCGTTTACCGGAGCCGATGGCAAGCTGCTGGCCACAGGGGCGGCGGCTTATATCGTGTCGTGACGGCGGGCGATGTTGCCGGTTGTTTATATCAACCTCGATGGTGACCTCGAACGACGTCAGGCGATGGAAGCGATGCTGAGGCGGCTCGGCGTGGAGCCGATTCGGCTGCCCGCGGTCATATGGGGGAATCTGTCGCCAGCGGAACAATCGTCGCTCTATGACGCAGCTCTGAACTCGCGCCAGTTCGAGCGCCCGTTGGTGGCCGGAGAACTGGGCTGCTATGCGAGCCACTTGCGCGCCTGTGAATGGTTATTGGCCAGTACGGCAACCGCGTTGGTGGTGCTGGAGGATGACGTCCTCGTCGACAACGCTTTCTCCGAAGTCGTGCAGGCCATTGAGGCTCTGCCTGCCGATGCCTGGGACCTGATCAAACTCCACAGTCGGCCCGACGAGCGCCCGTGGGATAGGCTGCCGTTGGTGGCCCGATATGACCTGATTGCCTATCGGCGTGTGCCGAGCATGAGCAATGGCTATGTCGTGAGCCGAGCGGGCGCGGCCAAGCTGTTGGCACACCGACGCCCCTTTGGGCGGCCCGTGGATATCGACGTGCGCTACTGGTGGGAGGCCGGTTTACGTGTGCTCGGGGTGTGGCCTGCCCTCGTGCGCGACAGCAGTGCCGCACAGATCAGCAGCATCTGGCGTGTGCAGCGCTTGCGACGCAGCGCAGCCCAGCGCTGGCGGCGCCTGCAACACCAAGTGGGCTACTCGCTGCGCAATGCCTGGTATCGCTGGCGATTCAATCCGCTGTCCGCGTTGAAGCGCCAGCTGGCCGAAGCTCCGGCGGGGCACCGTCGGCCGCTGTGAGATCGATCGGTCCATGCCGCACCAGCCAAGACAACAGGATCTGGTAGCGCTGCTTCATGAGATCGAGGTGGAATCGGCTCAGGGCATCGTGACGCGCTGTCTCGGCCAGTTGGGCGGCGCGTTGCGGATCGCGTTCCAGTTCTTGTAAAGCGTCGGCCAGCGCTTCGGCGTCACCGGCGCGGAACAGCCGCCCGCTCTGGCCATCGACGATCACATCGCGGATGCCCTCGACATCCGAGCCGATCGGGCAGCAGCCGGCGGCCATGCCCTCCACCAGCGACAACGGCAAGCCTTCATAGTGGCTCGACAAGACGCAGTAACGAGCGGCGTGGTAGCGCTGCGGGAGATCGGTCACCGGTCCGAGCACGTGCACCCACTCCCGCAGGCGCAGCTCATCGATCAACGCCTCGGCGCGCCGACGCCAGCGATCCGAACCTCCGCCGGCCAGGTAGACGTGCATCGGCGTGCCACGCTCGCGCAGCCGATGCGCAGCTCGAATCAAGGTGAAATGATCTTTTTGTCGGGCAAAACGGGCCGCCATGATGATGGCTGCGGGGCGGTTGTGCCAAGGCGGTCCGTCGGTGGCCCAGCGATGCAGATCGATGCCGTTGGGAATGGCCACGCAACGGTGTGCCGGATGCCCCAGGCGAATCAGAGCCTGCCGCACCGATTCGGACACGCCAACGATCGCATCGGTGTGACGGGCCAGCCAAAGCGATTGCCAGCGCCGCCACCAGCCATAGCGCTCGCGCACGTTGTGTTCGACATGCACCAAATGGGGGACACCCGCCAGCAGACCCGCGTAGCGGGCCCACAGGTGATCGCTAAACCCGTGCGCCAGCAGCACGTCGGCTCGCCAGCGCCGCAGCAAGCGCCACAGCTGCCACACAGTCAGCCAATGGGGCCACTGGGCCACCAGTGCGACGTTGAGACCGAGCTGACGTAGCTTCGTTACGCGCGTCGAGACGTCACCGCGGCGGCGTCGCAGCACCAGCAGCGTGCGATCCGCAGGCTGATCCGCGCACAGATCGACAGCGACCTGCGTAGCGCCCGAAAAGCCGCCCGTGACGACATGCACCACTCGCAGGGGGGGAGACGACGGCGATTCAGGCATGGGTATGGGCAGGAGTGCGATGCATCGCGACACTGAACCACAACAGGTTCATGAACAAATACATCACATTGCCGCTGTTGTGTGCGAACATGGCCTGCGACAGGCCAAAGCCGACATAGCCCAACACGAGAACCAGGCCTGCCCAAGCGGCCAAGGTGGCCTCGTGGCTGGCCGGTTTGGCTGTTGCGGCGCGCAGTTGCCGCAGGTAAAGACGGGCGGGCACAGCGTAGAACAGGGCCAGGGCGATCACACCCACGGCGCCAGCTTTGGCCCATAGGTCCAGCCATTCGTGATGGGCGTGACCAAACTGCAACACCACGGCAGGGGCCCGGCCGGCTTCAACCCATTCCCGCTTGCGCTGCTCGTAGCCGCTTTGCCCCCAGCCGAGCCACGGGCGTTCCAGACCGATGGACCACGCCAGCTGCCAATGCACCAAACGCTGGCCGATGGAGGTATTGAAATGGCCTTGGGTGTAGGAAACGAGATCCTGATTCAAATTTCGGAGTCGGTCTTGCAGGACGGTGCCCGCGGTAGACCACACGAGGCCGACGATCAGGGCCAACACACCGACAGCACGGCTGACGATGCGAAGGCTGGCATCACGGCGCGAGGCCCGAAGGTGGCGCCACCAAGCCCAACCGAGCAGGCTTGCCAAGGCCAACAGAACCCACCAACCACCGCGGGAGCCCGACAGCAAAGCTGCCAGTGCGCCCATTAGGACCCCGCCACTGGCCAAAATCCGCTCCCAAAGCTGACGCGCGTGCCAGGCTGCCAGCACACTCCACAGCGACAGCAACACCGCCACGTTGCCAAATTGAATGGCGTTGGTGTGACCGTGAGCGCGTTCCAGGCCGAGTCCATGGATTTGCCAGGCCGCCACGGCGGCTGCCAGCCAAGCTCCGACCCAGCATCCGCGCAAGGCCCAGGTCAGACTGGCGGGCTGGCGCAGCAGCGCGAGCGCGGCCACCAGCGCCAAGCCATACTTGGCAAACCGGTCGAAGTCGCTCAGGCGGGGGGCATCCCATTGCAAATCCAACCGCATCAGCCACACCAGCCCCATCAGAGCGACCGTGGCCAGCAGGGCGCGCCAAGCCACCGGCCCGCGGATTCGGAACGCGGTGAGGCTGTCGCGTAGGCTGATCGCCCCCGCTACAACCAGGACGAGCGCGCCCCACGAATAGCCGGATGGCAGCGCCAGACTCAATGCAGGCACAAGAAAAGACGCTACCGGAACCAGCACCGGCACCCCCCCGCCTTCGGCATTGGGGGCCGAACGCCACGTCCGGGGTTTCGTGAACGGCGCCGGTGACTCCACTCAGTGACCGCCACCGACGCGCTGCCCGGCGGGCAGCCGGTACACCGTCCCGCAGTAGGGGCACTGTGCCTGTCCGGTGCTGGCGACGTCCAAAAACACCCGCGGGTGGCTGTTCCACAGCTCCATCCCGGCCTTGGGGTGCGGGCAGTGGATGCCGCCGTGCGCATTGAGGTCGGCGGCAGACAACTCGACGATCGCAGCGGAGGAGGTCGAAGCGGCACTCATGGGAATTTCGCCAAGGCAGTCAGGCAGGAGATGGCTCGTCACGATTAGACCGGGGTCAGCCAGTGCGCGTACTTCGGATTGCGTCCGTAGACGATGTCGAAAAACGCGTTTTGGATGCGCTCGGTGATCGGGCCTCGTGTGCCTGCGCCAATTTGGATGCGATCGAGTTCGCGAATCGGGGTGACTTCAGCGGCCGTGCCGGTGAAAAACGCCTCATCGGCGATGTAGACCTCGTCGCGGGTGATGCGCTTTTGCACCACTTCCAGTCCGAGATCCTTGG
>JANWZF010000184.1 GCA_025054905.1 Tepidimonas sp. | reverse complement strand
AGGCCGCCACCCAGACACTGCTCATGTAGTTGAGCGTCATCGCCGTCGGCAGCGGCAGCACCGCGATGGCGTAAAACCAGCACAGCAGTGAAATCGTCCCGACGACGCTGCGCCACAGGTGCATCAGCGGCACACGCGTGGCCAAGGTCACACCGCGGGCGCGGGCCAGCAAGGCCAGAAACAGCGCCCCGATCAGTCCCCGGTAGCCGACGATCTCAAAGCTGTGAAAGTGCGGGGTGGCCAGCTTGATGCACACGCCCATGGTGGCAAACAGCCCGGCGCCCACCACCATCCATAGCGCCTGGGCTGGTGCCGCAGGCCGCTGGGCAGCCCCCGGCTGGGCCGAGGATCGACGCAAGGCGCGGCCCAGGGCTTCAGACCTTGAAATCACCCTGCGGCGGCAGGCCCATCTTGGCACGATACCACTCATGGAAGTGCTGCATGCCGTCTTCCATCGGGCTCTGATAAGGGCCAACTTCGCTGGTGCCGCGCTGCAGCAACGCCTTGCGCCCCGCGTCCATGCGCTCGGCGATCTCGTCGTCCTCGGCCGCGGTTTCCATGTACGCGGCGCGCTGTGCTTCCATGAACTCCGGCTCGAACGCGGCGATCTCCTCCGGGTAGTAGAACTCCACCAGGTTGAGCGTCTTGTCCACCGCGATCGGGTGCAGCGTCGAGATGGTCAGCACATGCGGATACCACTCGACCATGATGTGCGGGTAGTAGGTCAGCCACACCGCACCGTGCTCGGGCAGGCGTCCCTCGCGATGGCGCAGCAACACCTCGTGCCAGCGCTGGTACACCGGGCTGCCTGCCTTGGCCGCGAGGTTTTGCACCCCCACGGTCTGCACCGAATATTCCCGCGCGAACTGCCAGCGCAGATCGTCGCAGGTGACGAAGTTGCCCAGGCCCGGGTGGAACGGCACGACGTGGTAGTCCTCCAGGTACACCTCGATGAAGGTCTTCCAGTTGTAGTGGCACTCGTGCAGCTCGACGTGGCCCAGCACCATCCCGTCGAAGTTGAACGCATCGCCCACGGCCATGTTGGCCAGATCGGCAGCGATGTCGCGACCGTTGTCCTCAAACAGCAGGCCGTTCCACTCCCGCAGCGGATAGCGCTGCAGGTTCAGACAGGGATCCTGGGCAAAGTGCGGCGCGCCGACCAGCGTGCCCAGCGCGCTCATGCCGCGCTGGCCGCCGCTGTAGGTCCAACGATGCAGCGGGCAAACGATGTGACCGCCGGCGTGCGCCTTGCCTTCGGCCAGCAGATTGCCGCGGCCTTTGAGCATGATGGCCTGGCGGTGGCGGCAGACGTTGCTGACCAGCTCCACGCCGCGCTCGGTACGCACCAGCGCGCGGCCTTCGCCTTCCTGCGGCAGCGCGAAATAATCGCCCACGTTGGGCACTGCGTTGGCGTGCCCGACGTAGCGGGGACCGGACTGAAAGATCGTCTCCAGCTCGCGCTTGAACAGCGCCTCGTCGAAGTAGACGGAAACCGGCAGCTGGCTGCGGGCCTGCTGCATGGATAGGCTCAAGTCCGACATGATGCACTGACCTCAACAAGGCCCCGCGGGGCGGGGGCTGGATGCGCGGCCACCAGCGGCGCGCGCGGACGATGGAACAACGGTGACGTGGCACCTCCTGGGTTGCAAAGCATTGCCCCCGCCAGCCGGGACAGCGCGTCCGTCGACTGCGGGGGCCCTTGAATTGTACCTGCCGGGTGGTCGGCGGGCAACGCTTCTACAATTGCACTTTTTGCGCTCGGTCAAATGGCGTGCAGACGCGATGCCGGGCGAACTTCAGGGATACGACAGACTGCACACCATGACCCGCGTCATTGCCTCCGATGCCGCCCCGGCTGCGCTGCCGTCCACCTACGAGGCTGCCGTGCAGGAGCTGGAGGCCCTGCTGGCGCGATTGGAATCGGGCCAGTTGCCGCTGGAAGAACTGCTGAGCGCCTACCAGCGCGCTGCCCAGCTGCTGGCGTTTTGTCGCCAGCGCCTGCAGGCCGTGGAGCAGCAGATCCGGGTCATCGACGCCGACGGTGCCGAGCGCGCCTGGGACGGGGACGCATGACGGCCGTGGCGTGCGCCTCGACGGCGTCTTGGGTGGCGCAGACCCTGGGCCGGCTGGAGCGCTGGCTCGACGCGCACCTGCCCAGCGATGCCCCTGCTGGCCTGGGGGACGTGATGCGCTATGCCGTGCTGGATGGTGGCAAGCGCCTGCGCCCGCTGTTGGTGCTGGCGGCCTGGGAGGCTGCCAGCGGCGCTACCCCCGACGATGAGGCGCCGGTGTGGTGGGTGGCCGGGGCAGTGGAGTTGATCCACGCCTATTCGCTGGTGCACGATGACCTGCCGTGCATGGACGACGATGTGTTGCGCCGTGGCAAGCCGACGGTGCACGTGCGCTACGGGCAGGCGCAGGCGCTGCTGGCCGGCGATGCGTTGCAGGCGCTGGCGTTCGAATGGCTGCTGGCGCCGGCGTGGGCGCAGCAGCAGCCGCAGCGCGCTGTGCGCCTGGCCAGCGAGCTGGCGCAGGCAGCAGGCTGCTACGGCATGGCAGGTGGACAGGCCCTGGACCTGGCGGCCGTAGGCCAGGTGTTGGACCAGACGGCGCTGGAGGACATGCACCGGCGCAAGACCGGGGCGCTGCTGCGGGCCAGCGTGCGGATGGGGGCATTGGCCGCAGGCTGGGACGGTGAACCGCTGGCCGCGTTGGATCGGTATGGGCGCGCGCTGGGGTTGGCGTTTCAGGTGATGGATGACGTGCTGGACGCCACCGCGGACACCGCGACCCTGGGCAAGACCGCCGGCAAGGACGCTGCCGCCGGCAAGCCCACGTTCGTCTCGCTGCTCGGTGTGGAGGCCGCGCGTGCCTATGCCGAGCGCCTGCTGGAGCAGGCGCTGGCGGCGCTGGCGGCGCTGCCCGCCGACACCGTGCGGCTGGGCGACCTGGCGCGCTGGGTCGTGCAGCGGCAGCATTGACGTGAGCGAAGGGAGCCTCACCATGTCCGAAGGATTGTTGGCCACCATCGACAGTCCGGCCGACCTGCGCCGCCTGCCGCGTGGGCAGTTGCGCTCGTTGGCCGATGAGCTGCGCGCCTTTCTGGTGCAGAGCGTGGCGCGCACCGGGGGACACTTCAGTTCCAACCTGGGGACGGTGGAGCTGACGATCGCCGTGCACTACGTGTTCGACACCCCGCACGACCGCCTGGTGTGGGACGTGGGGCACCAGACTTACGCGCACAAGATCCTGACCGGACGGCGCGAGCGCATGGGGACGCTGCGCCAGCTGGGGGGCTTGAGCGGCTTTCCGGTGCGCAGCGAAAGCGAATACGATGCCTTTGGCACCGCGCATTCGTCGACCAGCATCTCGGCGGCGCTGGGCATGGCGGTGGCCGCGCAGGCCAAGGGTGAGCGGCGCCGCTGCATTGCCATCATCGGCGATGGTGCGATGACCGCCGGCATGGCTTTTGAAGCGCTCAACAACGCTGGGGTGACCAAGCTGCCGCTGCTGGTCATTCTCAACGACAACGACATGTCGATCAGCCCGCCGGTGGGGGCTCTGAACCGCTACCTGGCGCAGCTGATGAGCGGGCGTTTTTACGCGGCAGCGCGCCAGGTTGGCAAGCAGGTGCTCAGCGTCGCTCCGCCGTTGCTGGAGCTGGCGCGGCGGTTCGAAGAACACGCCAAGGGGATGGTGGTGCCGGCCACGCTGTTCGAAACATTCGGGTTCAACTACATCGGCCCGATCGATGGGCACGACCTGGATGCGCTGGTGCCGACGCTGGACAACATCCGCCGGCTGCTGGATGACGGGGCCGGACCGCAGTTCTTGCATGTGGTCACGAAAAAGGGCCAAGGCTACAAGCTGGCCGAGGCCGACCCGATCACCTACCACGGCCCGGGCCGGTTTGACCCTGCGGTGGGCATCGTGCCGCCGGCGCAGCCGCCCAAGCCGACGTTCTCCCAGGTGTTTGGGCGCTGGCTGTGCGACATGGCCCAACGCGACCGCCGTCTGGTGGCCATCACCCCGGCGATGCGCGAGGGCTCCGGCATGGTGGAGTTTCACCAGCGCTTCCCCGACCGCTACCACGATGTCGGCATCGCCGAACAACACGCCGTGACGTTTGCCGCCGGCTTGGCTTGCGAAGGCATGAAGCCGGTGGTGGCGATCTATTCGACCTTCCTGCAACGAGCCTACGACCAGGCCATCCACGACGTGGCGTTGCAGAACCTGCCTGTGGTGTTGGCGCTGGATCGCGCCGGCATCGTGGGCGCCGACGGCCCAACCCACTGCGGGGCCTACGACATCGCGTTTCTGCGCTGCATCCCGAACATGGCCATCGCGTGCCCGGCCGATGAGGCCGAGTGCTACCAGTTGCTGACCACGGCCTACGAGCGCGATCACCCGGTGGCGGTGCGTTATCCGCGCGGCGCAGGCATCGGCGCGGCGCTGCCGGCCGAGCCACAGGCCTTGCCGTTTGGGCGCGGCGAGCTGCGCCGGCAGGGTCGGGGCGTGGCGATCCTGGCGTTTGGCACGCTGTTGTACCCCGCGCTGCAGGCGGCCGAGGCGCTGGACGCGACGGTGGCCAACATGCGTTGGGCCAAGCCGCTGGACCAGGCGCTGGTGCTGGAGCTGGCCGCCACGCATCAGGCCCTGGTGACGCTGGAGGAGGGCAGTATCGCCGGTGGTGCAGGCAGCGCGGTGCTGGAGCTATTGGCTGAACACGGCATGGTCAAGCCGGTGCTGCAGCTGGGTTTGCCCGACCGGTTCATCGAGCATGGCGATCCGGCGTTGCTGCTGGCGCGGCTGGGGTTGGATGCGGTGGGCATCGAACGCCGCGTGCGCGAGCGCTTCGCGGCGGAGGTGGCGCCGCGCGCCCCGCTGCAGGTCGTGCGTGGCGCGGCTTGAGGGTGCGGCTGGGGTCGGCTGGCCGTGGCGCGCCACCGGCGATCCTGCGTTGAGGGCAGGGGAGATGGTTTTGAAATGATTTCAAAACCGGCCTCCAACCGGCTCGGCCCTAGGGTAAACACGTCCCCGGAGAGGCTGCTGCGCTGCACTACACTAGTGTCGCGTTGACCTTCGTGCGCACCTGCCGCCATGGCTGGCGAGGGTGGGCCATCACTCGAGGAGATTGAGTCTATGGATCGTCGTTCCGTTATCAAGCAAGCTGGCATCGCCGGCATCCTGGCCGCGGCTGTGGCCCCGGCCGTGCATGCGCAGCCCACGGTGCGCTGGCGCCTGACGTCGAGCTTTCCGAAGTCGCTTGACACCATCCACGGCGCGGCCGAGGTGTTTGCCAAGGCCGTGGGCGAAATGTCCGGGGGCAAGTTCCAGGTGACCGTGCATGCCCCGGGCGAGCTGGTGCCGGCGTTCGGTGTCGTCGACGCCGTGCAGCAGGGCACGGTGGAAGCGGGCCACACCGCACCGTATTACTACTTCGGTAAGGACGACACCTTCGCGATCGGAACGGCCATTCCGTTTGGCATGAACAGCCGCCAGCTGACGGCCTGGTTCTACGACGGCAACGGCATGAAGCTGATGCGCGAGTTCTATGACCAGTACAACATCGTCAACTTCCCTGGCGGCAACACCGGCGCCCAGATGGGGGGCTGGTACCGCAAGGAAATCAAGTCGCCGGCCGACATCAAGGGCCTGAAGATGCGCATCGGCGGCTTTGCCGGCAAGGTGTTGACGCGCATGGGCGCGGTGCCGCAAAACATCCCGGGCGGCGAAATCTACCAGGCGCTGGAAAAGGGCACGATCGACGCCACCGAGTGGGTGGGCCCCTACGACGACGAGAAGCTGGGCTTTTACAAGGTTGCCAAGCACTACTACTACCCGGGCTGGTGGGAGGGCGGCGCACAGCTGGACTTCTTCATCAACAAGAAGGCCTACAACGACCTGCCCAACGACTACAAGGCCATGGTGGAGATGGCAGCCAGCCACGCTCACACCGAGATGCAGGCCCGCTACGACGCGCGCAACCCCGCGGCGCTCAAGCGCCTGGTGGCCAACGGCGTCAAGGTGCTGGCGTTCCCGAAACCCGTGATGGACGAGGCTTTCAAGCAGGCCATGGGCCTGTATGAGGAGCTGATGCAGAGCAACCCGAACTGGAAGAAGGTCTACACCGACTACCGCAACTTCCAGCGCGACGCCAACCTGTGGTTCCGCTTCACGGAGGCGCGTTTCGACAGCTACATGCAGTCGGTCAAGCTCTGATTCGGCTGGCTCGCCTGCGCCGCTGGGTGTGGTGGCGCGGGCTGCTCCGCTGCGACCCCGCCTGCTCGCGGGGTTTTTTCCGTTCATAGGGGTTAGATAACCCCCGCTGGTATGACGTCGGCTAGACTGTGCGCGCGCGATTGCGCAGACCAAGCCGTAGACCGCAGAGAGTCCATCATGCAACCGTTGTTGAGAATGTCCCGCGCCATCGACACCATCAATGGCGCCATTGGATGGATGGCGATGTGGCTGATCCTGGCCGCCACGCTGATCAGCGCTGGCAACGCCGTCGTGCGCCGAGCTTTCGGCACCAGCTCCAACGCCTGGCTGGAGGTGCAGTGGTACCTGTTTGCGGCCGTCTTCATGCTGGGCGGCGGCTACGCCTTTTTGCGCAACGCCCACGTGCGCATCGATTTCATTTCCAGCCGCTTGAGCGCGCGCACCCGCAACTGGATCGACATCGTCGGCATCGTGGTGTTCGTCCTGCCGTTGTGCGTGATGATGATCAAGCTGGGCTGGCCGCTGTTTGAGCGGGCGTGGAACAGCGGCGAGATGTCCTCCAACGCGGGGGGGCTGGTGCGCTGGCCGGTGTACTTGCTGATCCCCGCCGGGTTTGCGCTGTTGGCGTTGCAGAGCTTCAGCGAGCTGATCAAGCGCGTGGCGTTTTTGACCGGCCATGGGCCGGATGCGCTGGCGCACACCGGTCCCAGCGAGACCGAGCTGCTGGCCAAGGAGATCGCCGCGGCCGAAGCCGAGCGCGCCGCCCACGGCGCTGCTGCCAAGTCCTGAGTCCTTCGCGGCGGAGCATGTTTCGATGAGCGCCTTTTTGCATGACAACTTCGTGCCGGTGATGTTTGCCGGCCTGCTGGTCTTTTTGCTGACCGGCTTTCCGGTGGCGTTTGCACTGGCGGCCACCGGGTTGTTCTTCGGTTTCATTGGCATGGAGATCGGCCTGTTTGCCGACAACCTGTTCCAGGCCCTGCCGCTGCGCGTGTTTGGCATCATGCAGAACGACACGCTGCTGGCCATCCCGTTCTTCACGTTGATGGGCATCATCCTGGAGCGCAGCCGCATGGCCGAGGACCTGCTGGAAACGGTGGGCCAGGTGTTCGGTCCGGTGCGCGGCGGGCTGGCGGTGGCGGTGGTGCTGGTGGGGGCGCTGCTGGCGGCGACCACCGGGGTGGTGGCGGCGGCCGTCATCTCGATGGGGCTGATTTCGCTGCCGATCATGCTGCGCTATGGCTACAACCGCTCGATTGCCACCGGCGTCATCACCGCTTCGGGCACGCTGGCGCAGGCCATCCCACCGTCGCTGGTGCTGATCGTGCTGGCTGACCAGCTGGGCCGCTCGGTGGGCGACATGTACGCCGGCGCGATGGTGCCGGCGCTGATGCTGGTGGGGCTGTACCTGCTGTTCATCGTCGCGGTGGCGATCGTGCGGCCGTCGTGGGTGCCGGCGCTGCCGGCTGAGGCGCGCATCTACCGTGAGGACAACGGTGCCAGTGGCCACCGCTCGCTGATCGTGCTGCTGGCGCTGGTGACGCTGGCCGGCTGGGGCTGGGCGCAGGTGCACGCGCAGCTCATCAACCCGATGATGGGCCGTGCCCTGGACGTGCAGGCCCCCACCGATGAGGTGATCGTGCTGTCGACGACGATCGGGGCGCTGCTGGCGCTGGTGCTGGCGGGGCTCAACCGCCTGCTCAAACTCGGTCTGCTGTCGCGCCTGGCCGAACAGGTGACCTTCGTGCTGATTCCGCCGCTGGTGCTGATCTTCCTCGTGCTGGGCACGATTTTTCTGGGCGTGGCCACGCCCACCGAAGGCGGGGCCATGGGGGCGGTCGGCGCGCTGATCATGGCCGCCCTCAAGCGCCGGCTGAGCTGGAGCATCGTGCGCCAGGCGATGGAAAACAGCACCAAGCTGTCGATCTTCGTGCTGTTCATCCTGATCGGCTCGACGGTGTTCAGCTTCACGTTCAATGCCGCCGATGGCCACGTGTGGGTCGAGCACCTGTTCGACCAGCTGCCCGGTGGCGAGCTGGGCTTCCTGCTGGTGGTCAACCTGCTGGTGTTCGTGCTGGGCTTTTTTATCGATTTCTTCGAAATCGCCTTCATCGTTGTCCCGCTGCTGGCGCCAGTGGCAGACAAGATGGGCATCGACTTGATCTGGTTCGGGGTCATCCTGGCCATGAACCTGCAGACCTCGTTCCTGACGCCGCCGTTTGGCTTTGCGCTGTTTTACCTGCGCAGCGTGGCCGCGCGCGAGGACTACACCGATGCCGTCACCGGCAAGCGCATCGGCGCGGTGACCACGCCGCAGATTTACAAGGGGGCGGTGGCGTTCATCGTGCTGCAGCTGATCATGGTGGCGGTGGTGATGACCAAGCCCGATCTGGTCACGGGTAACATCACCCAGTCGGTGCAGGGCGACACCGAATCGGCACGTCAGCAGTTGCTGGACATGCAGGTGGGGGATCCGGATGCCGACGATCCGTGGGCGCAGGACAAGGACGAGCCCGGCGATGGCGCCGAGGCTGGCCAGGACAAGGGGGCCGATGGCTTGCCCCAGGCGCCAGCGGACAAGCCTGCTGAGGAGGACCCGCTGGAGGCGCTCAAGCGCTCCATGCAGGGTGGCAAGCCCTAAGCAGCGCAGTCCGGTGGGTGACCCGATGCGCGTGGAACTGAAGATCCTGGATGAGCGGCTGCGCGCCCCGCCGCCGCGTTACGCCACGCCCGGCAGCGCCGGGCTGGATCTGCGCGCCTGTCTGCACCAGCCGCTGACGCTGGCGCCGGGCGCGTGCGAGCTGATTCCCACCGGCATGGCCATCCACCTGGCCGACCCGGGCTATGCGGCGCTGATCCTGCCGCGCTCGGGGCTGGGGCATCGCCACGGGCTGGTGCTGGGCAACCTGGTCGGCTTGATCGACAGCGACTACCAGGGCGAGCTGATGGTCAGCGCCTGGAACCGGGGGCAGGCGGCCTTCACGATTGAACCGCTGGAGCGCATCGCCCAGCTGGTGATCGTGCCGGTGGTGCAAGCCGAATTTTGCGAAGTCGCCGACTTCGCGCAAGCCAGCGCCCGCGGGGCGGCGGGCTATGGCTCCACCGGCCGCACCTGAAAGAAGCCGGTGCCGGCGCTGCCACGGCCCACCTCGTCGGCCGTGGCCTCGCGCACCTCGTGCAGGTGCAGGCTCAGACGCAGCGCCATGCCGGCCAGCGGGTGGTTGCCGTCCAGCACCACGTGGTCCGGGTAGATGTCGCTGACGAAGTAGAGCCGGTCGCGCGGCGCGTCGGCGCTGCAGCCGGGCGGCAGGCCCTCGAAGGCCATGCCGACTTGCAGCTCGCGCGGAAAGGCGCTGCGCGGCTCCAGAAAGATCAGGCGGTCGTCGAAATCGCCGAAGGCATCCTTGGGCTCCAGGTGCAAGTCCAGCCGCTCACCGGGCTGGCGGCCCTGCAGCGCCTGTTCGATGCTGGCCAGCAGGTCGTGCCCACCGACCAGGAATTCCACCGGTTCGTCGCATTCGTCCAGCACCTCGCCCAAGGTATCGGCGAGTTTCCAGGTCAGGCTGACGACGCAGGGAGGGGTGACTTTCATTGGACAATTGTCCCATGAATGCACGCCAAGCCGCCACCCCAGCCCCTTGCGGGCTCGATCTGGACGCCCCCACCCCGCTGCTGGCCGGGCTGTCGCCGCGGCAGTTCATGCGCACGCACTGGCAGCGTCGGCCGCTGCTGGTGCGTCAGGCGATGCCCGGCTTTGCTCCGCTGCTGACGCGCGCGCAGCTGTTTGAGCTGGCCACGCGCGATGAGGTCGAGGCGCGCATCATCGAGCAGCATCCCGAGGCGCGCGATCCGTCGCAGACCTGGGTGCTGCGCCAGGGGCCGTTTCAGGCGGGCGCGCGGCGCGGGCCGCGGGCCTTTCCGCCGCTGCGGCAGCCGGGCTGGACCTTGCTGGTGCAGGGGGTGGATTTGCACCACGACGCGGTGCATGCGCTGATGCAGCGCTTTCGCTTCGTGCCCGACGTGCGGCTCGATGACGTGATGATTTCGTGGGCCAGCGAGGGGGGCGGGGTGGGGCCGCACTACGACAGTTACGACGTGTTCCTGCTGCAGGCGCAGGGGCGACGGCGCTGGCGCATCGGGCGGCAGCGTGACCTAAGCCTGCGCCCCGATCTGCCGTGCAAGATTCTGCAGCGCTTTGAGCCCGAACAGGAGTGGGTGCTGGAGCCGGGCGACATGCTGTACCTGCCGCCGCGCTGGGCGCACGATGGCGTGGCCGAAGGCGGCGAGTGCATGACGTATTCGATTGGATTTCGGGTACCGCAGCGTGGAGCGTTGGCGGCCGAGTTGGCGCAACGCCTGGCCGAAGACTGGGACGATGAGGTCCTGTATCGCGATGCGGGTCAGGCAGCCACCGCCGAGCCGGCGCGCGTGCCGGCCGCGCTGCAGGCTTTTGCCGCCGAGGCGTTGGCGCGGCTGCTGCAGCAGCAGCCGCAGGCGCTGGCTGTGGCGTTAGGGGAAATCCTGACCGAACCCAAGCCGGGCGTATGGTTCGATCCGCCGTCGACGCCCTGGCGCGAAGGGGCGCTGGTCCTCGATCGTCGCACCCGTATGGCATACGACGATCAACACGTTTTCATCAATGGGGAGTCGTTTCGCGTGCGCGGCCGTGACGCAGTCTTGCTGCGGTTTCTTGCGGATCACCGTTATCTGTCCGCGCAGCAGGTGCTGCAGGCCAGCGCTGGCTTGCGCCACGCATGGCGGCAGTGGCATCAGGCTGGATGGTTGCGGGATGCCGACTGACCAAGTATGAGCTTGGGGTTGGGTTTGGATGCCTTCGTTACGATTGTTTACAAGGGAAAACCCGAAGTTTGTCGCATAATTCTGAGTGTGTGCAGTCAGCCATGAATAGGCTTGCCATGCCACAGGGATAACCCGGAGCCGAGCCGGCGGTGCCGGGAGCAGTGTCTGGTGACCGGTATGTCTTGACCCCGAACGGAATTGTCTTATGAATAAGATTGCTTTGATGGCCGCTGTGCTGGCGGCTGCTTCGTTGGCTGCTTGCAGCAAGAAAGAGGAAGCTCCGGCTGCTGCGCCGGCTCCGGCGCCCGCCCCCGCGGCTGCCCCGGCTCCCGCGGCTGACCAAGCCCAGCAGCCTGCCGCCGATCAAGGTCAACAACAGCAAGGCCAGCCCGCTGGCGCCCAACCCCAGCAGCCTGGTGGCGAGCAAAAACAATAAGCCATAAGTCCGCGACTGAACGCTTCAAAGCTTTTCAAAGCCGATCCCAAAGTCATCGCGAGGTGACTTTGGGATTTTTTTATGCGTCTAAGGCCGGTCAAAAGCGTTTAAGTTAAACGCTTGACCAGCACCTGACTGCGCCGGTCCCAGTTGTATTTGCGCTTGCGCGCCTCGGGTAGCCAGTCGGGTGAGACGGGCTGAAAGCCGCGCTTCAAAAACCAGTGCATCGTGCGGGTGGTCAGCACAAAGATGCTCTCCAGCCCCATCAGGCGCGCGCGCTGCTCGATGCGCTTGAGCAGTTTTTCGCCATCGCCTTGGCCCTGCGCCTGGGGCGAGACGGTCAGCGCCGCCATCTCGCCGGTCCTGGCTTCGGGGTAGGGGTAGAGGGCCGCGCAGCCGAATATCACGCCGTCATGTTCCAGGATCGTGTAGTTGGCGATGTCGCGCTCGATTTCGGTGCGGCTGCGCTTGACCAGCGTGCCATCCTTCTCGAACGGCTCGATCAGCTGCAGGATGCCGCCGACGTCATCGGGTGTGGCCTCGCGCAGGTTTTCCAGCCGCTCGTCCACCACCATCGTGCCGATGCCATCGTGCACGTACACCTCCAGCAGCAGCGAGCCATCGACGGCAAACGGGATGATGTGGCTGCGCTCGACACCGCCCTTGCAGGCGCGCACGCAGTGCTGCAGGTAAAACGCCACATCGGTGGGTTGGGTGGCCGCAGGAGCCTGGGCCAGGATCGCCTCGGCGTCGGCCAGCGACAGCTCGGTGTCGATCGGGTTGTCCTCCCCAGGAGGGTCGAACGGGCGCACGCGGATGCCTGGCACCTCGGTGACAAAGATCAGCTTGTCGGCCTGCAGCGCCACCGCCACGCTCGTGGCCACCTCTTCCATCGCCAGGTTGAAGGCTTCGCCGGTGAGCGAAAAGCCAAACGGCGACAGCAGCACCAGCGCGCCCATGTCCAGGGCCCGCATGATGCCGGCCACGTCCACCTTGCGCACCACCCCCGAGTGCTGAAAATCGATGCCGTCGACGATGCCGACTGGACGCGCGGTGATGAAATTGCCCGAGATGACGCGCACGGTGGCACCGGCCATCGGGGTGTTGGGCAGCCCCATGCTGAAGGCGGCTTCGATTTCGAAGCGCAGCTGCCCGGCGGCCTCCTGCGCACAGTCCAGCGCCACCGGGTCGGTGATGCGCATGCCGTTGTGAAAGCGCGCGGCGTGCCCTTTGGCGCGCAGCTGCTCATCCACCTGCGGGCGAAAGCCGTGCACCAGCACCACGCGCACGCCCATGCTCTGGATCAGCGCCAGATCCTGCACCAGGTTGGGCAGCTTGCCAGCGGCAATGGCCTCACCGGGCACGCCGACGACGAAGGTCTGGTGCCGGAATTTGTGGATGTAAGGCGCCACCGCGCGAAACCACGGCACGAAGGTGAAGTTGAACACGGTGGACATGGCGCTAGCCGGGCAGGAGGATAATCGCGCACCCATGCGCAACGAGGCGATAGTGTGCCATCAGCCGGCCCCGCTGCCGGTGCTGACGTTTCCGCCGCAGCTGCCGGTGTCGGCGCGCCGTGCCGACATCGAGGCGGCGCTGCGCGAACACCAGGTGGTGGTGGTCTGCGGCGAGACCGGTTCGGGCAAGACCACGCAGCTGCCCAAGATCGCGCTGGCGATGGGCCGCGGCGGCGGCCTGCACTGGCGGCCCGAACAGGGACGCCGGCCACTGATCGGCCACACCCAGCCGCGGCGCATTGCCGCCACCTCGGTGGCTGCGCGCATCGCGGAGGAAACCGGCACCGAACTGGGGGCGCTGGTGGGCTACCAGATCCGCTTTCACGACCGGCTGCAGCCGGGTGCGGCGATCAAGCTGATGACCGACGGCATCCTGCTGGCCGAAACCCAGCGCGATCCGCTGCTGCGCGCCTACGACACCCTCATCATCGACGAGGCGCACGAGCGCAGCCTCAACATCGATTTCCTGCTTGGCTACCTCAAGACGCTGCTGCCGCGGCGCCCCGACCTCAAGGTCATCGTGACCTCAGCGACGCTGGATGCCGAGCGCTTCGCGCAGCACTTTGCCAGCGCGCGCGGCCCGGCGCCGGTGCTGCACGTCAGCGGTCGCACTTATCCGGTGGAGATTCGCTGGCGCCCGTTCGAGGAAAGCCGCGACCATGGCCTTTACGACGCCATCGCCGATGCGGTGGACGAACTGTGGCGCGGCGGCGCGCACGAGGGCGATATCCTGGTCTTTCTGCCCGGCGAGCGCGAAATCCGCGAGGCCGCTGACCACCTGCGCCGTCATCTGAGTCATCAGCCCGCGCTGCGTGGCACCGAGGTGCTGCCGCTGTACGCACGCCTGAGCGCGGCTGAACAAAGCCGTATCTTCCACCCCAGCGGGGCGCGGCGCATCGTGCTGGCCACCAACGTGGCCGAAACCTCGCTGACGGTGCCCGGCATCCGCTACGTCATCGACTCGGGGCTGGCGCGCATCAAGCGCTACAGCCTGCGCAGCAAGGTCGAGCAGCTGCTGGTGGAGCCGATCAGCCAGGCCGCAGCCAACCAGCGTGCGGGCCGTTGCGGGCGCGTGGCGGCCGGGGTGTGCATCCGGCTGTACGACGAGCAGGACTTCGCGCGCCGGCCCCGCTACACCGACCCGGAGATCCTGCGCTCGTCGCTGGCCGGGGTCATCCTGCGCATGAAGGCGCTGGGGCTGGGCGACATCGAGGCGTTTCCATTTCTGGAGCCGCCGTCGCGCCGGGCGGTGGCCGACGGCGTGCAAACGTTGACCGAACTGGGGGCGCTGAACGACCGCGGCGAGCTGACCGACATCGGCCGGCAGCTGGCACGCCTGCCGCTGGATCCCCGCATTGGGCGCATGCTGATCGAAGCGCAGCGCCGCGGCGCGCTCAGCGAGGTGCTGGTGATCGCCAGCGTCCTGAGCCTGCAGGATGTGCGCGAGCGTCCGCTGGAGCAGGCGGCCAAGGCCGACGCGGCCCATGCGGCCTTTGCCGACGAGCGCAGCGAGTTCGTGGGCTTGCTCAAGCTGTGGGACTGGCTGGCCAAGGCCCGCGGGGGGCAGCATGCCCCTGGTGAGCCCGCCACCCCCAAGCGGTCGCAGCGCCAGTACGAAGCCTTGCTGCGCGAGCGCTTCATCAGCGTCAAGCGCGTGCGCGAATGGCGCGACGTGCACCAGCAGCTGCATACCATCGCCGCCGAACATGGCTGGCGCGACAACCCCGAACCGGCCAGCTACGAGGCGCTGCACCTGAGCCTGCTGACCGGCCTGCTGTCCAACATCGGCCTGAAGCACGACACCGAGGACCACTACCAGGGCGCGCGCGGCATCAAGTTCTGGCCCCATCCGGGGGTGCGGCTGAACAAAAAGCCGGGACGCTGGATCGTCTGCGCGGAACTGGTGGAGACCACGCGTCTGTTCGGGCGGGGGATCGCGGCGATCGAGCCGCAGTGGCTGGAGCAGGTGGCCCCGCATCTGATCCAGCGCGAGCTGTCGCAGCCGCTGTGGGATCGGCGCAGCGCCGAAGTGATCGCGCACGAGCGTGGCACGCTGTGGGGGCTGCCGGTCTACAGCGGTCGGCGGGTGGCCTACCAGCGCATCGATCCGGTGGGCGCGCGCGAGGTCTTCATCCGCGAGGCGCTGGTGGCGGGCCTGACCGAAGACACCTGGGATGGCAAGCTGCCCTTCTGGGCGCACAACCGGCGTGTGCTGCGCGAGGTGCAGGCGCTGGAGCATAAGGCGCGCCGCCAGGACGTGCTGGTCGATGAGGCGTTGATCTATGCTTTTTTCGATCGCCAGCTGCCGGCTGAGGTCTGCAGCGGACGGGATCTGGAGCGCTGGTGGCGGCAGGCCAGCGCCGAAGCGCGCCAGCGCCTGTTCCTCAGCCGTGACGAGCTGATGCGCCACGAGGCCGCCGGCATCACCACCGAGGCCTATCCGCCGCTGATCCGGCTGGGGGGCGTGGACTGCCGCGCGCACTACCTGCATGAGCCGGGCCATCCCCGCGATGGCGTGACGGTGGAGGTGCCGCTGTTTGCGCTCAACCAGGTCGACCCCCAGCGGTTGGCGTGGCTGGTGCCTGGGATGCTGGCCGACAAGGTGCAGGCGTTGCTGAAGACTCTGCCGCAGCGCATCCGTGCGCGCCTGGTGCCGCTGCCGGCCAGCGTGCAGGCCATCGCGCAGGAGCTGGGCCACCCCGAGCGCTTCGCGCGCGGGGATTTGCTGGTGGCCTTGGCCGAGGCGGTGCGCGCGCGCAGTGGACTGCCGGTGCAGCCCCAGGATTTCAAGCTCGATGCCTTGCCACCGCATCTGCTGATGAACGTGCGCGTGGTCGACGAGCACGGCCGCCAGTTGGCCATGGGGCGCGATGTGGGGCTACTGAAGGCGCAGTGGGGCGAGCAGGCGCGTGGTGCGTTCGCCGCGCTGGCTGCCCTGCGGGGGCGCGCACCAGGCCGCGCGCACGACGCCCCTGCAGCGCCCGGTGATGGGCCACCGCCTGCGGCAGCGACCGCGCCATCGCCGCGTCGCGAGGCCGCCGCCGAGCCGCAAAGGGCCGCAGCGGCCCCATCCGTGCCCGACGGCGAGGTCTGGGACAGCGCCGTCCGCCACACCCGCTGGGTGTTTGGTCGCTGGCCGGAGCTGGTGGAGATCCGCCACGGGGGCCAGACGCTGGTGGGTTACCCGGCCTTGCGCGATGCGGGTGACGCCGTGACGGTGGCGGTGTATGACGAACCCGAGGTGGCGGCACGTGAGCACCGCGTGGGCCTGCGGCGCCTGTTTGCGCTGCAGCTGCGCGAGGCGCTCAAGGCACTGGACAAAAACATCCCTGACCTGGCCAAGATGGCGGTGCTGTTCATGCCGCTGGGCACGGCCGAGGCGCTGCGGCAGCAGATCGTGGAGCTGGCGCTGCAGCGGGCCTTCTTGGCCGAGCCCCTGCCGCAGGACGCAGCCAGCTTCGAGGCCAGGCTGCAGGAGGGGCGCCCGCGTCTGGTGCTGATCGCGCACGAAGTGGCCCGCTTGGCGTTGCAGATCCTGACCGAATGGAGCACCGCGCAACGCAAGCTCAAGGAGGCGCGCGGGCTGCCGCAGGCCAGTCAGGCCGACGTGCAGCAACAGTTGCAACGTCTGGTGGGGCCGCGCTTTTTGCAGGAGGTGCCGTGGTCGCAGCTCGTGCACCTGCCGCGCTACCTGAGGGCCGTGCAGCTGCGGCTGGACAAGGCGCGGCAGGATCCCGCGCGCGAACAGCGCCTGCTGGCCGAGGTGCAACCGGTCGAGCAGCGCGTGCTGCGCTTGCTGCAGCAGCGCCGTACCACCTGCGACGAGCGGCTGCAGGCCCTGCGCTGGATGGTGGAGGAGCTGCGCGTCAGCCTCTTTGCCCAGGAGCTGCGCACCCCGTATCCGGTCAGCGTCAAGCGGTTGGACAAGGCGCTGGCGGCCGTGGCGTCCTCATAGCCGCGCCAGGCGACGCAGCGCCTCTTGCAGCGTCTCGTCGCGCTTGGCAAAGCACAGCCGCACCACGCCTTGACTGCGGCCGTCGCCGTAGAACGCCGACAGCGGAATGGCGGCCACGCCGATGGCGCGTGTCAGCCACTGGCAAAACGCCGTTTCATCGAGGCTGCGCTCGGGCACGGCCAGGCCGTCGTAGCGCACGCACTGAAAGTACGTGCCTTCGCACGGCAGCAGCTGCAGCCGCGTCTGGCTCAGGCCGGCACGGAAGCGGTCGCGCTTGGCCTGATAAAAGGCGCTGAGGCCCTCGTAGGGCGCCGGATCGGCCATGTAGGCCGCCAGGCCGTGCTGCATCGGGGTGTTGACCGTGAACACGTTGAACTGGTGCACCTTGCGAAATTCCGCCATCAGTGGCGCCGGTGCCAGGCAGTAGCCGACTTTCCAGCCCGTGACGTGGTAGGTCTTGCCAAAGCTGCTGACGATGAAGCTGCGCGCGGCCAGCCCGGGGTGCGTGGCCAGGCTGGCGTGGCGGTGTCCGTCGTAGACCATGTGCTCGTACACTTCGTCGCCAATCACCAGCACGTCGGTGTCGCGCAGCACTTCCCACAGGTGCTGCAGATCGTCGGCGCTCCAGGCGGTGCCACTGGGGTTGTGCGGGGTGTTGATCACGATGGCGCGCGTGCGTGGGGTCAGCGCCGCGGCCACCGAGGCAAAATCGGGCCGCCACGTGCCCGGGGTCAACGCCACGCGCACCGCCACGCCACCGGCCAGTTCGATGTTGGGCACGTAGCTGTCGTAGCAGGGCTCCAGCACGATCACTTCGTCACCCGGATGCACGATGGCCAGGATCGCCGTCAGGATCGCCTGCGTGGCCCCGGCGGTGACGGTGATTTCGCCCTCGGGGTCGTAAGCGCGGCCGTACAGCTGGGCCACCTTGCGCGCGATGGCCTGCCGCAGCGCCGGCACCCCGGCCATCGGCGGGTATTGGTGGTGGCCGGCGCGCATCGCGTCGCAGACCGCCTGCGGCAGCGCCGGATCCGGGTCGAAATCGGGAAATCCCTGTCCCAGATTGACGGCGCCTGCCTGCTGCGCCAGCGCCGACATCACGGTGAAGATGGTGGTGCCCACGGCGGGCAGCCGGCTGGGGGGCAGCGGTGTGCGGGCGGCCGTCTCAGAGTTGGTCGTCATGGCCTTGGCCTTCCAGCGCTTTGTAGATCAGGTCCCGCGAGAGCCGGTCGCTCAGGAATTCGGCGAATTTGATCACGAAGTGACGCAGGTACGCCCCGCGCTTGAATGCCACCCGCGCCACGTTGGTTCCGAACAGATGCCCCGCAGGCCGCACCGCCAGCTCGGGCGGTCGCTCGTCGCCGGCTACTGCCATCTCCGCCACGATGCCCACGCCGAGCCCAAGCTTGACGTAGGTCTTGATGACGTCGGAGTCGATGGCCTCCAGCACGATCTGCGGTTGCAGACCCCGTAGGGCGAACGCGTGGTCGATGCGGGTGCGTCCCGTGAAGGTCGGGTGGTAAGTGATCAGCGGGTGCGTGGCCAGATCCTCCAGCGTGATGCGCTCCTGCTCCAGCAGCGGGTGGCCGTGCGGCAGCACCAGTGCGTGCTGCCACTCGTAGCACGGCAGTGTCACCAGATCGGCGTGCTGCGTCAGCGATTCGGTGGCGATGCCCAGGTCGGCCACATCTTCCAGCACCCAGCGCGCCACCTGGTCGGGCGCGCCTTGGTGCAGGCTGATGCTGACCTTCGGATAAGTCTGGCGCAGGCGGGCCACCGGGGCGGGCAGCACGTAGCGGGCCTGGGTGTGGGTGGTCGCAATCGACAGCGTGCCGCTGTCCTGGGCGGCGTATTGCTCGCCAATGCGCTTGAGGTTGCCCACCTCGCGCATGATGATCTCGATGCTGCGCAACACATGCCGGCCCGGCTCGGTCAGCCGTTTGATGCGCTTGCCGTGGCGGGCGAAGATGTCGACCCCGAGCTCGTCCTCGAGCTCGAGGATAGCCTTGGACACCCCGGGTTGCGAGGTGTGCAGGGCCCTGGCCGCTTCCGTCAGGTTCAGGTTGCGCCGAACGGCTTCCAGCACGAAGCGGAACTGATGCAGATTCATCGACGGTCATCCTTGCGATGGAGCCGATCAACGGCGCAGCACCAGCCAGGCCAGGGTTGCTAGCGACAGCGCCAGGTACAGCGCCGCGGGGGCGCCGGCGGCCAGCCAGGGGGTCCAGCCGAGCAGGTTGCCGACGTGACCGAAGATGCCATTGAGCAGCACGTAGCTGATGCCGATCATCACTCCTACGAACACGTAGCCGGACAGGGCGGGCTGGCGAAAATGCAGGTAGGCAAACGGCAGCGCCAACACCACCATGACGATGCAGCCCATCGGATAGAAGAGCTTGCGCCAAAACTCGATCGCGTAGCGCTGGGCGTTCTGGTCGTTGCGCTCCAGGTGGCGCGCGTACAGGAACAGATCCAGCGTGCGCATGCGTTCGGGCTTGAGCAGGGCCACCTGCAACATCTCGGTCCCGAGCGTGGTCGGCCAGTCCAGCGTCGGCAGCGTCTGCAGGGTCAGCTGGGCGCCGTCAGGCTGATGGCGCTCCAGCGTCACCTGGTGCAGCTGCCAGACCCCGCCGCCGGCTGGCACCGTGCCGTGCTCGGCGTCGATGACCTCGCGCAACAGGCCGTCAGCATCGAAGCGGTGGATGCGCACGCCGCGCAGCGCGCCGTCCGGGCTCAGCGCGCGCACGTTGACGATCGCCACCCCACCGTCGTCGTTGCGCTCGCGCAGCCAGGCGCCGGTGGCGCCAGTGCTGATGCCGCCGCGGTATTGGGCCTTCAGCAGCTGCGCCTGCCGCGCGGCTGGGGGGGCCACATAGTCGCCGAGTGCAAAGGTCAGCAGCGCAAACAGCAGCCCCAATTCAAGCATCAGCCGCAGCGTGCGCATCGGCCCCAGGCCACTGGTGCGCAGGATGGTGAATTCGGAATCGCGCGCCAGCCGTGCCAGCGCGTACACGGTGCCGATCAGCACCGCAATCGGCAGCAGTTCATACGCGCGTGAGGGCAGCAGCAGCCCCACGAGCAGCAGGGCGTCGCCCAGCCCGTAGCGATGGTCCGGACGGATCAGCGAGGGCGTGCCCAACGCACCCAATTCGTCCACCAGGTCGAAAAAGGCAAACAGGGCCAAAAAACCGAGCAGGACGAACAGCACGGCGCCCAGCGCCTCGCCGTGCAGCCAACGACGCACGGTTCTCATGCCGGCGCTCCTGCACGCCATCGCCATCGCGGCGCATCACGCCAGGCCAGCCACGTCAGGGTGCCCAGCGCCACCGTGGCGTGCAGCGCCAGCGCAAACGCCCATGGATCGACGCGGCCGCGCGTGGCCCAGTCCTGGCCCAAGCCCAGCAGGTTGTAGTACACGACAAACGCCAGCAGCATGAACAGCAGGTTGCCGCCGCGGCCCACACGCGGCTGCGCCGAGGTGACCGCCAGAGCCAGCAGGGTCAGGTTCATGGCACTGGCCACCAGCCCGATGCGCCAGGCCAGCTCGGCCTGGTGGGCCGCATCCGCACGCCCCAGCAGGACCCAGGTCGGCAGCGCGCTGCGTCGGCGCAGTTCCAGATCACCCGGCGGCGGATCGGCGATGTGGATCGTGTAGCGCTCAAACGCCGCCAACTCCCGGCCCTGGCCGTCGGCCGGACGCAGCCAGCGCTGGCCATCGTGCAGCGTCAGCCAGGTGCCCTGCGCATCGGTGTGGAGCTGCCCGGCGCGCGCCGTTACCACGCTGAGGCTGCCATCGGCTTCGGTGCTGGCCACAAAAACATGACGTCCGCTGTGGCCAGCCTGGGCTTGCCGATCGACGAACAGCACCCGCCGTCCGTTGGCCGATTCCTGAAATTGGCCTGGGGTGACGCGCTGCAGGTCGCTGCGCTGCTCGTAGCGCTGGCGCAGCTCGTCGCGCTGCTGCTGCGACCATGGCGCCACCAGCAACGCCAGTGCCGCCACCGCCAACCACACCGGCCAGGCAAACCGTGCGATCGGCCGCAGCAAGCCGCTCAAACCGATACCGCAGCTGCGCCAAATCACCAGTTCGCTGTCGCGCTGCAGCCGCGCCAGCGTGCCCACCACCGCCGCCAGCAGCGCCACCGTCAGCACCACGCCGAGTTGTCCCAGTAGCGCATAGGTCAGAAACAGCAACAGCGCCTGGGGGTCGACTTCACCGCGGCTGGCCTGCCCCAGCGTGCGCACCAGCAGCATCGTCAGCACCACCGTCAGCATCACCACCAACGCGGCGCCAAAAGCGCGCGCCAGTTCGCGACGCAGCGACGATTCGAATAACATCCCAAGCTCCTGCGGGTGCAATGAGCGCAAATTATGGACTTTGAACTGCGACCGATGACGTGGGCCGAGGCTGCGGCCGCCGAGACCGAGGCGTTGATCCTGTTGTGGCCCGACGCAGGGCCGGCCGGGCAGGGCGGCCCGCTGGTGGCGTGGGTCGAGCAAGCGGTGCGCGACGGGGATCTGGGCGCGGAAGTCGGCCACTGGTTGCTCGCGCACCGCCTGCCCGGTGTGCAGGCGCGTCGCGTGGTGGCGGTGCGCTGCGGCGAGGGCCACGCCGCGTCGGTGGGTCGAGCGGTGGCCTCGGCCTGGGCTGCCCTGCAGCAGGCCGCACCGCGCACGCTGACCCTGGTGCTGGCGCAGGCCGACGAAGCTGCCGCCAGCGCCGCGGTGCAGTCCATCGCCGCGGCCAGCTACCGCTACACCACCACGCTGTCCAAGCCCAAGCCGCGTGTCCTGCAGCGCGTGGTGCTGGCCGTACCGCAAGCTGGCAGCGGCCTGCAGCGCGCCGTGGAGTGGGCCGCAGCCACCGTGCACGGTCAGGAACTTGCCAAGGAGTGGGCCAACCGGCCGGCCAACCATGCCCGCCCGGTGGACCTGGCCGAGGCTGCCCAGGCGCTGGCCGGCCCGGGGCTGCAGGTCGAGGTGCTGGGACCGAAGGACGTCGAGCGGCTGGGCATGGGGGCCTTGCTGGCGGTGGCGCGCGGCAGCCGCGAGCCGCTGCGCTTCATCGTGCTGCGCTACCAAGGGGCTGCCAAGCGTGCGGCGCCGGTGGTGCTGGTCGGCAAGGGCATCACGTTCGACACCGGTGGCATCTCGCTGAAGCCCGCCGCCGAGATGGACGAAATGAAATTTGACATGAGTGGAGCGGCGGCGGTGCTGGGTGTCTTTGCGGCGCTGGCCCAGCTGCGTCCCGCGATCAACGTGGTCGGTCTGATTCCGGCCTGCGAAAACATGCCGGGGGGTGCGGCCATCAAGCCTGGTGACGTGGTCACCAGCTTAAGTGGCCAGACCATCGAAATCCTCAACACCGATGCCGAGGGACGGCTGATCCTGTGCGATGCGCTGACCTACGCCCAGCGTTTCAAGCCGCGCGCGCTGATCGATGTGGCCACGCTGACCGGGGCGTGCGTCATTGCGCTGGGGCACGTGCGCAGCGGCCTGTTTGCCAACGATGAGGCGCTGGCGCAGGCGCTGCTGGCCGCTGGCGAGGCGGCGCAGGACCCGTGCTGGCGGCTGCCGCTGGACGACGACTACGCCGAGGCGCTGAAGAGCCGCTTTGCCGATGTGGCCAACGTCGGGGGGCGACCCGCCGGGGCGGTGACGGCAGCCAAGTTTTTGCAGCGCTTCGTCGGGCAGGTGCCGTGGGCGCATCTGGATATTGCCGGCACGGCCTGGAAGAGCGGCAAGGACAAAGGCGCCACCGGGCGGCCGGTGCCGCTGTTGCTGCGCTACCTGCTGGAGCAGGCCGGCGAGGCCGAGCCCGAGCAGCGCGGCCGACCCCGGCGCAAGGGGCAGGCATGACGGAGGTGGCCTTTCACCTCAACGTCGCAGCCGACCCCGTGGGACTGCGCGCCTACCTGTGCCGCCTGTTGGCCAAAGCCTATGCGGCGCGTGCCCGGGTGTGGGTGGTGGTGCAGGCCGAGGAGCAGGCGGCGCTGGATCAGGCGCTGTGGACCCTGCCGGCCGACGATTTCGTGCCGCACGTCGGCGCCGGCGCGCCCCCGCTGCTGCGGCAGCGCTCACCGATCGTGCTGGCGACCCCCGAGGATGTGCCCGATGGTGGGCGCAACGTGCTGGTCAACGCGCAGCCGGCGTGGCTGCCTTGGGTGGCGACGGTTGGCGTCAGCCGCATCATCGAGGTGGTGGCCAGCGACGAGCCGGCCAAGGCGGCCGCCCGTCAGCGCTGGAAGCGCTACCAGCAGCAGGGCTGGGCGCTGCAGGTGCATGACCGCGCCGCGCGCGTGGTCGCCGAGCCGGGGGCTTGAGATGCCCGACGCACGCCGTCCGCCTGTGCTGGTGCCCACACTGACCGATGTGGTGGCACCGGGGCGAGTCCCCTCCGCCGGGGTCGACGAAGCGCTGGTCGATGCCCTGGTGGACCGCGTCATGCTGCGCGTGCAGCCCCTGCTGCAGCAGCGGCTGCAGGCCGCCTGGATGGAGTGGTTGGGACAACAGCTGAGCCGGCAGGGGCCGGAGTTGACCGCATCGTTGGTCAACGACATCGCCGACGTCGTGCGCGCCGAGATCGCCGCCGCGTTGGACACGAACCGCGATTGAACCCGTGCCGGCCCGGGGTCTGTTCGTTTTTGGTGTATCTTTTGGGCTTGCGCGCGCAATCCACTGTCGCGCAAACCGTTTCAACCATTTCCGTTCGAGAAGGGTCACCATGCACGTCTACACCAAATTGGCCATCGCCGCCGCTGCGGCCATCGCACTGACGGCCTGCGGCAAGAAGGAAGAAGCCAAACCCGCCGCTCAAGGCCCGGCTGTGGAGCCGATGGTCGTCAAGATCGGCCACGTGGGCCCCACCAGCGGCCCGATTGCGCACCTGGGCAAGGACAATGAAAACGGCGCCCGCATGGCCATTGAGGAGCTCAACGCCGCGGGTATCAAGCTGGAGGGGCGGCCGGTCAAGTTCGAGCTGCTGGCTGAAGACGACGCCGCCGATCCGAAGCAGGGTACCGCGGCTGCGCAAAAGCTGGTCGACGCCAAGGTCAACGGCGTGATCGGCCACCTGAACTCGGGCACGACGATTCCGGCTTCGCAAATCTACAACGCGGCGGGCATTCCGCAGATTTCGCCGTCGGCGACCAACCCGAAATACACCCGCCAGGGCTTCAACAACGTGTTCCGCGTGGTGGCTGACGATACCCACCTGGGCGGCACGCTGGGCAAGTACGCGGTCGAAAAACTCGGTGCCAAGAAGGTGGCCGTCATCGACGACCGCACTGCCTACGGCCAGGGCGTGGCCGACGAGTTCGAGAAGGGGGTGAAGGCCGCCGGTGGTGAGGTGGTCGATCGCGAATTCACCAACGACAAGGCCACCGACTTCAACGCCATCCTCACGAAGATCAAGGCCAAGAAGCCGGACGTCATCTTCTTTGGCGGCATGGATGCCGTGGCCGGCCCGATGCTCAAGCAGATGAAGCAGCTGGGCATCAACGCCAAGTTCATGGGTGGTGACGGCATCTGCACCAGCGAACTGCCCAAACTCGCCGGCGATGGCATGGCTGATGAGCAGGTCTACTGCGCCGAGGCCGGTGGTGTCGAGGGCGAGCAAAAGGCCGCGATGGACAAGTTCCGTGCCGACTACAAGGCCAAGTTCGGCATGGACGTCCAGGTGTACGCCCCCTACGTGTACGACGCGGTGCACGTGATGGTCAAGGCGATGCAAAACGCCAACTCGGCCGACCCGGCCAAATACCTGCCGGCGCTCAAGCAGATCAGCCACAAGGGCGTCACGGGCCTGATCGAGTTTGACGAGAAGGGCGACATCAAGAACGGCGCCCTGACGCTGTACACCTACAAGGGCGGGCAGCGCAGCGAGATCGCCGTCGTGCGCTGATCGCTGCTGCCGGCAGTTCGCGGCCGGATCCGTGGTCGATCCGGCCCGGCCCCTAGCCCGAGGTGGCCAAGCCCCGCCCAATGGCGGGGTTTTTTGTTGCCGTATCGTCCGCAGCCGCACGCTGCAGTATCGAGCCCCCACTGGTGGGGACGACGCTCCCCGGCAAAAAAACAACCCCGCCGGGCCGGCGGGGTCGGATCGATGCGCACTGAGCGGCCCGCCTTGGCAGGCCGCCGTCCAACCTCACGAGAGGTGGGCGCTGATGATCTTGGTCATTTCGAACATCGACACCTGGGGCTTTTTCAGCACCGCCTTGAGCTTGGCGTCGGCGTTGATCATGCGCTTGTTGGTGGCGTCCTGCAGCTTGTTCTTCTTGATGTATTCCCACACCTTCTTGGTCACTTCGGTGCGCGGCAAGGGCTTGGCACCGACGATGGCTGCCAGCTCAGCGCTGGGGGTCATCGGCTTCATGAACGCCGCGTTGGGCGTGCGCTTCGGTGCCGCAGCAGCAGCCTTGGTCGGCGCAGCCGGCTTGGCAGCCGCGGGCTTGGCCGTCTTGGCCGCGGAGGTGGACTTGGGCGAGGCAGCTTTTTTCGCAGTGGCCATGAGTCGTTCCTTGGGTTGGTTGCAAGCTCGCCACGCAGCGCCCCGCGGGGCGCACGCATGGATGGCCGCATCGTACTGCCAAGAAGGCGCTTTTTCCAGCCTGAGCAGGGGGTTTTGCAAACAGGCGGGGGTTTTCCCGATGCCGACGGGGCTCAAGCGTTGCGTGGTGCAGACGCTGCCTGCGGCGGTCAGCCGGTCCAGGCCTTCCACGCCATGGTGAAAGCCAGTCCGTACAGCAGCAGCGCGAAGACGCGCTTGAGCGTGGCCACTGGCAGCGCGTGTGCCACGCGCACGCCCACGGGGGCCATCAGCACGCTGGCGCTGGCGATGACGGCCAACGCTGGCACGAACACATAGCCCAGCGAGCCGACAGGTCGCCCTGGCACGCCCGCACCCGACCACAGGTAGCCCAGGCCGTTGGCCAGCGCGATCGGAAACCCCAGCGCTGCACTCGTGGCCACGGCCTGGTGCATCGCGACGTTGCACCAGGTCATGAACGGTACGCTGATGAAGCCCCCGCCGGCGCCCACCAACCCCGAGACAAAGCCAATCAAGCCGCCGGCGGCCCACTGGCCGGTCGGGCCGGGCAAGCCGCGCGCCTCGGTGGTCGGCCGGGTGGGCCGCCGCGCGGCCGAACGCAGCATCTGCGTTGCGGAAAACGCCACGAACAGCGCAAACAGCAACGCCAGCCAGCGGCCCGACAGCACCCGAAACACCCCCGCACCGGCGGCCAGGGCCCCCAGCACGATGCCCGGCGCGAGGCGGCGCACCAGATCCCAACGCACCGCGCCGCGGCGATGGTGCGCCCGCACGCTGGACAGGGAGGTGAAGACAATGGTGGCCATCGACGTGGCAATGGCCATCTTGACCGCCAGATCACTGGCGACGCCGCGTTGCGTCAGAATGAAGGTGACGAACGGCACCATCAGCATGCCCCCGCCGATGCCCAGCAGTCCGGCCAGAAAGCCAGTGGCCGTGCCCAGTGCAGCCAGTTCGACGATCAGCAGCGGTTCCAGCATGACGGGGGCGCCGCCGCCCGCGCATCAGGCTGCAGCAGACAGGGCCGAGAAGGGGAAAGAGGTGTCTGCCAAGCCGCCGAGCCGGCATCCTGAACGCTGGGGTTCAGGTGGGCGAGGGCAGCGCGGCTTCGGGTTCGTCTGACGCGAGACGATCACGCCCACCGCGCAATGTACCAAGCCCGGGCTCTTCGAGCATTGGTTCAAGGAATATAAAGCCCGACGGTTGGCAGACGGAGCCATTGTACCCCGCGCGCCTCGGTGCGGAGTGGATCAAAGCAACCGATCGTCAGCCGCCAGGGCGGCGTCCAGCCGCTCGATCAGGGCGCGCAACCGTTGCTCGGCCTGCGCGGCCGGGCCTGCAGGGTCCGCCGCGGCGGACTCGGCTTCGGCCGCTCCGAAAGAGGAGTGCCGAAAAGCCAACGCCGGGTCGCGATGGGCTGCGTCGAATGCGATGTTGAGCGCCGCCAGGACGGCGATGCGGTCGCGCGCCTTGACCTTGCCGGCGTCGCGGATGCGGCACATCGCCGCATCCACCTGGGCCACAGCCTCGCGCAGCGCTTCCTCGCCGTCAGCGGGGCAGGCCAGCACGTAGGTCTGGCTCATGATCTGCACTTCGACTTGTTTGATGGGGCCGCGCGCACTCATGAGGCCAGCTCCGCTTCGTCCAGATCCGCCAGCAGCGCATCCAGCCGTTGGCGCGCCTGCTGGCATTGGGCTCGCAGCTGGTCGCGCTCGGCAACCAGGCGCCGCACTTCCTCTTCGAGCAGGGCTTGCGTGCGCAGCAGCTCTTCGTGCCGCACCAGCAGCCGTTCGACGCGCTGGGCGAGTTGGTCGATCAGGTTGACGTCCATCGGGCCCCGATTGTAGGGGCCGCGTCAGCCGCCGCGCTACAATGCCCTTGCGTTGGTGCCTGCGTCGCCGTTCGGCTGCGCGGGTTAAACGGGAAGCTGGGGGGTGATGGCCGGACGGTGCATCACCTAACCAGCGCTGCCCCCGCAACGGTAAGTGGACGTCGCCGTGTCTGCACGGCGGCCGCTGTCGGTCAGCAGCCACTGGGCGCATGCACGCCCGGGAAGGCGCCGGCGGTTGCTTCCACCAGCCCGGATACCGGCCAACGAGGTGGCGCGCGGCCTTCTGGGGCGGTGTGCCGTTTCGCCCATACACCGTCGGGGATGGCGGTACGGGCTCGTCATTCGTTCGATTCGATATGAAACACCTGTTTGATGCCGGCCGCATCGCGCCGGTCGCCTTGGCCTGTATGGGTTGCGTAGGGGCGACTGGGGCCATGGCGGCCGAGCCGGCTGCCACCCTGGAGCCGGTGGTCGTCACCGCCACCCGCACCCCGGTCAAGGCTGTGGACCTGGTCACCGACGTCATCATCATCGAGCGCGACGTGCTGGATCAAGCTGGCGGGGCAACGCTGACCGAGCTGCTGCGCCAGCACGCTGGCGTGCAAATGGCCAGCAACGGGGGCTGGGGCAAGAGTTCCAGCGTCTTCATCCGCGGCACCGATGCGCGGCATGTCCTGCTGCTGATCGACGGGGTGCGCTACGGTTCGGCCACAACGGGCCAGCCCAACTGGGATAACCTGCCGCTGGAGGCCATCGAGCGCATCGAAGTGCTGCGGGGCCCCGCCGCGGCGGTGTACGGCAGCGATGCGGTGGGTGGCGTGGTCCATATCATCACCCGCGCAGCAGCCCAGGGCCCGGCGCAGCCGCGTGCACGTTTGACCTTGGGCAGCTACGGGCGACGCGAAGTGGCCGCAGGGCTGGATGGTGGCAGCGCTGACCTCCGTTACGCGCTGCATGTGTCGGCTGGGCGTGAGGATGGCTTTTCGGCCACCAATGCGCGCGCGCCCTTCGGCAACTTCAACCCCGACCGCGATGGGTTCGAGCAGCAGGCGCTGCAGGCACAGCTGCAAGCGCGTTTGAGCCCGTCGCTGTTCCTGGGGATCAACGCGCTGGTGGCCAGTGGCGACAACCAGTTCGACAGCAGCCTGAATGGCTCGGCGCAGTTCGATGTGCGCGGTTTGACGACGACGCGGGTGTGGGGGGTCCACTTGACCCAGACCTGGGATCAGGGGGGGCGCACCCGCGTGCAGTTGGGGCGTGCGGATGACCTGACCCGCTACCGTTACCGCACGGCCAACACCGTGTTCGACACCCAGCGTCAGCAGTGGACCCTGCAGCATGATCAGCCGCTGGCATGGGGGAGCGTGACGCTGGGGGTGGATCATGTGCGCGAGGAGGTCGACAGCACCACCGCTTACGATGTGCGGCGTCGAACGATCGACGGCGTGTTCGCCGGTTGGCAAGGTCGCGTCGGGGCGCACCGCTGGCAGGCGCATGTACGGCGCGATGACAACTCGCAGTTCGGCACAGCCACCACGGGTACGCTCGGCTACGGACTGGACGTGGCGCCAGGCTGGACGGTCCTGGCTTCGGCCGCCACGACGTTCAAGGCTCCCACGTTCAACCAGCTCTACTTTCCGCAATGGGGTAACCCCACCACGCAGCCCGAAAAGGGCCGCAGCCGCGAGGTGGCGCTGCAATGGTCGCAAGGGCCGCAGCAATGGCGTTTGGCCTACTTCGAGCAGCGCATCCGGGGCTACATCACCACCTCGCCGGCGGTCATCAACCTGCCCAAAGTGGCCATCGATGGTTGGAGTCTGGCGGGGCAAACGACGCTGGCGGGCTGGCGGCTGGGCACCACGCTGGAACTGCTGGATGCGACCAATCGCACGCCTGGGGCCAACTGGGGCAAAAAGCTGCCGCGCCGCGCCGAGGAGCAGCTGACGCTGTCGCTGCAGCGCTCGCTGGCAGGATGGTGGTTGGGGGGACAAGTGCTGCTGGTGGGAGCACGGTTCGACGATGCTGCCAACAACCAGCGGTTGGCGGGTTTTGGCACGGTGGGCCTAAGCGCCGAGCACGCCGTGACGCCCGAGTGGACGTTGCGCCTGCGCCTGGACAACCTTGGGGACCGTCGCTACGAAACGGCTTACGGCTACAACCAGCCAGGCCGGGCGGTGTACGTGACGCTGAACTGGCAGCCCAAACGGTAACCGCCGCCCCGGAGCACCGCCATGCGGGCCAGCCCCTGCCCCACGCTGCTGATCGCCGCCCCGGCTTCCGGGCAGGGTAAGACCAGCGTGACCGCCGCGTTGGCTCGCCTGCACGCGCGGCAGGGGCGGCGCGTGCGGGTGTTCAAGTGCGGGCCGGATTTTCTCGATCCGCAGTGGCTGGAGCTGGCCAGCGGCCAGCCGGTGGACAACCTCGACCTGTGGATGAACGGCGAGGCCGACGTGCGCGCGCGGCTGGCGCGTGCGGCGGCGCAGGCCGACCTGATCCTGGTCGAGGGCGTGATGGGCCTTTACGACGGCCAGCCCAGCGCGGCCGATCTGGCGCAGCGCCTGGGCATCCCGGTGCTGGCGGTGGTGGAGGCCAGTGCCATGGCCGGCACCTTTGGCGCGTTGGTGCACGGGCTGCGCCGCTACTGGCCAGGCCTGCCTTGGGCGGGCGTGCTGGCCAATCGTGTGGCCGGCACCGGGCACGCGCAGATGCTGCAGGCGGGGCTGCGCGACGGCGACGGGCCTTGGTGGGGGGCGCTGCCGCGCAGTGAGGGCTTTGCGCTGCCTCAACGGCATCTGGGCCTGACGCAGGCTGGCGAGCTGCCCGATGCGCTGGCGCGGTTGGACGCGTTGGCCGATGCGCTGGAGGGCACGCCGCTGGGTCAGCTCGCCTGGCCCGAATGGCAGCGCTGGGGGGTGGAGCTCGGACAGCCCGCCGAGCCGGCCTCGCAGCCCTGGTTGGCCGCGCGCCGCATCGCGGTGGCGCGCGATGCGGCGTTCAGCTTCATCTACCCAGCCAATGTGGAGACGCTGCACGCGCTGGGGGCCGAGGTGGTGTTTTTTTCGCCGCTGGCGGACGAGCCCGTTGCCGAGGCCGATGCGCTGTGGCTGCCCGGTGGCTATCCGGAGCTGCACGCCCCGGCGCTGGCGGCGGCGCGGCGCACCCGGATGAGCGTACTGCGCCACGTGCACGCTGGCCGCCCGGTGTGGGCCGAATGCGGCGGCATGATGGTGCTGTTCGATGGCCTGACGCTGACCGATGGGACCCGCGTGCCCATGTGGGGCCTGCTGCCGGGTGAGGTGCGCATGCAGGCGCGCCTGGCCGCGCTGGGCCCGCAGGCCTGGGACACGCCGTGGGGTGAACTGCGCGGGCACACCTTTCACCACTCGGTGGTGCAGACCCCTCTGGCGCCTGCGTCCTACACCCAGCCCGTGTCGCCAGGTGGGCGGGGTGAGGCCATCTTGCGCTGCGGACCCGTACGGGCCAGTTATTTTCACGCCTGGTTTGCCTCCAACCCGCGTGCGGTGGCGCAGCTGTTCTTGCCCGAGGAACGTGCCGCCGACGCGGCCACGCTGACCGCCATTGGCCAGGCCGAGCCGGGCAAGGAGGCGTTGCGATGAGCCGAGCCGACCTGGGCCCGCAACGCATCGTCTGCCTGACGGAGGAGACCACCGAGTGGCTCTACCTTCTCGGGCAGCAGCACCGCATTGTCGGCATCAGCGGCTACACCGTGCGCCCGCCCCAGGCGCGGCACGAAAAGCCTCGCGTCAGCGCGTTTCTCAACGCCAAGATTGACAAGATCCTGGCCCTGCGGCCGGACCACGTGTTCGGCTTTTCGGATCTGCAGGCCGACATCGCCGCCGCGCTGATCCGCGCAGGGGTGGCGGTGACGGTGTTCAATCAGCGCAGCGTCGGGGAGATCATGGCGATGCTGTGGCAGGTGGCGGCCCTGGTGGGCTGCGCCGAGCCAGGCCAGCGGTGGCTGGCGGCGGTGCAGGCCCAGCACGACGCGATGCGGCGCGCGGTGCAGCAGCGCCTGGCTGCCGGTGCGCGCCGGCCGCGCGTCTATTTCGAGGAGTGGGATGACCCGCCGATCACCGCGATCCGCTGGGTGTCGGAGCTGATCGAGATCGCCGGCGGGCAGGACATCTTTCCGGAACTGGCCCAGCGGCCGCTGGGGCGCGAGCGGGTCATCGCCGATGCGCACGAGGTGGTGCGCCGGGCCCCGGACCTGATCATCGGCTCGTGGTGCGGCAAAAAATTCCGTTCCGAGCGGGTTGCCGCGCGCGACGGCTGGCAGCAGGTGCCCGCGGTGCGCGACGGCCAGTTGCACGAGATCAAAAGCGCCGATATCTTGCAGCCCGGGCCGGCGGCGCTGACCGACGGGGTGGCGCAATTGCATCGGCTGGTGCTGGCGTGGATGGATCGGGCGGCCGGCGCGTCGGCGGCGACCCCACCTGACGGCGGGCAGCCGGGGCTGGCACCTGGGGAGCACAGCGATGCGTGAGCTGGTGCTGGGCGGGCAAAAAAGTGGCAAGTCGCGCTGGGCCGAGCAGCGCGCCGCGCAGTGGCTGGCGGCGGATCGGCGCCACCGCGCGCTGCTGCTGGCCACTGCGCAGCCGCGCGATGCCGAGATGCGCGCGCGCATCGAGCGCCACCAGCGTGAGCGTGCCGCGCGCGTGCCGGGGCTGCAGACGCTGGAGGTCAGCGGTACGGCGCTGCCCGAGGCGTTGGTGCGTCAAAGCTCGCCACAGGCGCTGCTGGTGATCGACTGCCTGACGCTGTGGCTGACGCAGCTGTGGTGGCCGCCGGCGCAGCCCGGCGCGGACGCGTCGGTGGTGGCAGGGCGTGGCGCACCAACCGGTGCGGCTGCCGCCGAAGCGGCCAGCGCGGCGCTGCTGGAGGCGCTGGCCCAGGTGAGCGGACCGGTGGTGCTGGTGAGCCACGAAATTGGCTTGGGCGTCATTCCGCTGGGCGCCGACGTGCGGGCGTTTGTCGACACGCTGGGGCAGCTCAACCAGCGCGTGGCGCAGGCGTGCGAGCGCGTCACGCTGATGGTGGCGGGGTGCCCCCTGACGGTCAAGGAGGCCGCATGAGCGGGCGCAGGTGTCGTGCGCGTGCGCGGGCCGCATGGCGGGCGGTGTGGAGCCTGCTGTGGGCCGCGGTGCTGGGGCTGCTGGCGCCCGCCTGGGCCGAGGTGCGCGTCATCGACGATCAGGGCGTGGAGGTGCGGCTGATGCAGCCGCCGCAGCGCATCGTCAGCCTGCTGCCATCGCTGTCCGAGGCGGTGTGCGAGCTGGGGCAATGCGCGCGGCTCGTGGGGGTGGACCGCTACACCAATTGGCCGCCCGCGCTGGCTGCGGTGCCGCGGGTCGGCGGCGGGCTGGATCCGAACATCGAGGCGATCGTGGCGCTGCGGCCGGACGTCGTGCTGGCGGCCACCTCGTCGCGCGCCATCGAGCGGCTGCGCGCGCTGGGCTTGCCGGTGGTGGCGCTGGAGCCCAAGACGCACGAGGATGTGCAGCGCGTGCTGCTCAAACTGGGGCAACTGCTGCAGGTGCCGGATGCAGCGCGGGTGTGGCGCGCCATCGATGCCGCGGTGTCGGCCGCGGCCCAGGCGCTGCCGCCGTCGGCGCGCGGCCTGCGCGTGTACGTCGAGGTCAGTCCCGGACCGTACGCGGCGGGCGAGGCCTCGTTCATCGGTCAGACCCTGCAGCGGCTCGGTGCGCGCAATGTGGTGCCGGCGGCCCTGGGGCCGTTCCCCAAGCTGAACCCGGAGTTCATCGTGCGTGCCGACCCGGACGTGATCCTGGTCAGTGCGCGCGCCGCTGAGGGGTTGGCGCAGCGACCGGGTTGGTTCCGGTTGCGCGCGGTGCAGCACGACCGCGTGTGTGCGTTTGACGCTACGCAATCCGATGTGCTGGTGCGCCCCGGGCCTCGCATGGCCGAGGCGGCCCGACTGATGGCCGACTGCCTGGTGCGCGCGGCCCGCTCCAGCCCGGTGACGGGCGGGTCTGCGGCGGGAGGCAGTCGATGAACCGCGCACGCGCCTGGGTGGTGGGCTGGGTGCTGCTGGTGCTCACCGGGCTGCTGCTGGTGCTGGCGGTCAGCGTGGGCAGTCTGGGGCTGGAGCCGATGGTGATGGCGTGGCTGCAGCCGGCGCGGGACGACGGGGCCGCAGCCCTGGCGGCGCAGATCGTGGTGGACATCCGCTTGCCGCGGGCTTTGGGCGCCTGGGCTGCGGGGGCGCTGCTCGGGCTGGCCGGCGCGGTGGCGCAGGGGCTGTTTCGCAACCCGCTGGCCGATCCGTTTTTGCTCGGCAGCGCCGCGGGCGCGTCGCTCGCGGTGGCGCTGGCCTTGGTGGCGCTGGGCGGGGCCGCAGGGATGCTGGGTGCCGGGGGCGGCCAGGCGTGGAGCGTGCTGTCCTCCAGCCTGTGGGTGCGGCTGGGGCTGACCGGCGCTGCGTTCATCGGGGCGCTGGTTGCGGTGCTGCTGACGCTGGCCCTGGCGCGCGGGGTGCAGCACACACTGCGCCTGCTGCTCGCTGGGGTGGTGGTCGGCGTGGTGTTGGGGGCCGCCACGCAGATGGTGCTGCTGCTGGCCCCAGACGCCCTGCAGGCGATGCAGGCGTTCCTGCTTGGCTCCACGGCCTTTGTCGGCTGGTCGGCGGCGGGGCTGATGGGGGCCATGGCGGTGCTGTGCACGGCTGCGGCGGCGGTGCTGGCGCGGGCGCTCGATGCGCTGGCGTTGGGGGAAGCCACCGCGGCCAGCCTGGGCCTGCCGCTGGCTTTGCTGCGCACGGCACTGGTGGCGGTGCTGGCGCTGGCCACCGCCAGCGCCGTGGCCCAGACCGGGCTGATCGCCTTCGTCGGGCTGGCAGCGCCGCATCTGGTGCGCACGCTGGTGGCGGTGACCCACCGTGGGTTGATGGTGCTGGCCGCGGCGATGGGCGCGGTGCTGTTGCTGGCTGCCGATACACTGGCGCGCTGGTGGCTGGCCCCGCAGGAGCTGCCGGTGGGGGTGCTGACCGCCGTGCTGGGCGGAGGCTACCTGCTGTGGCTGATGCACCGCGGGCGCCTGCGGGGGCAGGGCGTATGAGGCCCGAGGTCGCGCCGCATCCTGCGGTGGCGCTGGCGGCGCGCGCGCTCAGCGTCCGCTTGGGGCGCACGCCGGTGCTGCACGCGGTTTCGGTGGACCTGCCGCGCGGGCGCTGGACCTGCATCGTCGGTCCCAACGGCGCGGGCAAGTCCACGTTGCTCAAGGCGCTGGCGGGGCTGCTGCCGCTCAGCGGCGGGCAGGTCGAGCTGCTCGGGCGTCCGCTCGCGCAGTGGCCGCGGCGCCAGCGGGCGCAGAGCCTGGCCTGGCTCGGGCAATCCGAACCGGGGGCCGACGACCTGTCGGCCTGGGACGTGGCGATGCTGGGACGCCTGCCGCACCAGCCGTGGCTGGCCGCGCCCAGTGCCGCCGACCGCGCGGCGGTGGAACGGGCCCTGCGCCTGACGCAAGCGTGGGCGTGGCGCGATCGGCCGCTGGGCCAGCTGTCGGGCGGGCAGCGGCAACGCGTGCTGCTGGCGCGGCTGCTGGCCGTGCAGGCGCCGGTGGTGCTGATGGATGAGCCGCTGGCGCATCTGGATCCCCCCCACCAGGCCGACTGGCTGGCGCTGGTGCGCACGCTCACCCAGCAGGGCTGCACCGTGGTCAGCGTGCTGCACGAACTGAACATGGCGCTGCACGCCGACGAGCTGCTGATCCTGGATGAAGGCCGCGTGCGCCACCAGGGGCCGGCGAGCGCGGTGGCCACCCACCGCGCGCTGGAGGCGGTGTTTGAGCAGCGCATCGTGGTGCAACCACTTCCCGGCGACGCCATCGGCCAAGCTGACGTCTCGGCGCGCTGGGTCGTGTTACCGCGCCTGCGGCCGCTGGAGACCGGCCATGTCGCTTGAGAAGCCTCCGATCGTTAAGCCGTACGAGAAGCCCCAGGGCCAGCGTCGTGGCCTTCTCATCGTCTACACCGGTGACGGCAAGGGTAAGAGCACGGCCGCCTTTGGGCTGGCGCTGCGCGCGCACGGTCGCGGCAAGGCGGTGCGCATCTTCCAGTTCATGAAAGTGCCCAGCGCGCGCTTTGGCGAGCATCGCGCCTTTGAGGCGCTGGGCTTGCCGATCGAGGGCCTGGGTGACGGCTTCAGCTGGAAAAGCCGTGACCTGCAACGCTCGGCGCAGCTGGCCGCCGCCGGGTGGCAGCGGGCCCGGGAGGCGATCCTGGCGGGGCGGCATTTTCTCGTCGTGCTCGACGAGATCACGTACCCACTGCTGTACGGCTGGGTGCCCGTGCCGGATGTGGTGCAGACCCTGCGCACACGCCCAGCCGACGTGCACGTGTGCCTGACCGGGCGGCGCTGTCCACCGGAGCTGATCGAACTGGCCGACACCGTCACCGAGATGCGGCTGGTCAAGCATGCGTTTCAGGCGGGCGTTCCAGCCCAGCGTGGCATCGAGGATTGATCGATGAGGCAGCCTGCAATGCCGCCCTGTCCTGGCACGGCCGCCTTCTGCGCGCGGTCTGTCTATCATCCCGACCGGCTCGAGCGTTGGCTCGAGCCTTCTCGGCTCTTTCGGATAGAACCATGATCACCGACTCTGCGCTCCTGCAGGTTCGTCCTGCCTCCCGTCCCACGCCGCCAGACGACGGCGCTTCGGTCTGCCCCGCCGGGGCGCTTCCGGACCCCGCGCACGCGGCGTCGCCCTGGACGGTCGACGCGGTCCTGGCGTTGCTCGATCTGCCGCTGCCGGAACTGCTGTTTCGCGCCCAGCAGGTGCACCGCCAGCATCACGATCCGCTGGAGATGGAGCTGGCCACGCTGCTGTCGATCAAGACCGGTGGCTGCCCGGAAGACTGCGCCTACTGCCCGCAGTCGGTGCACCACGACACGGGGGTGAAGGCCACCAAGCTGATGACGCCTGAGGACGTGCGCGCCGCGGTGCGCGCCGCCCGGCAGGCCGGCGCCCAGCGCTTTTGCATGGGAGCGGCCTGGCGTGCCCCCACCGACCGCGATCTGGACAAGGTGGCCGAGCTGGTGCGGGTGGTCAAGGAAGAAGGCCTGCAGGCCTGCTGCACGCTGGGCATGCTCCAGCCCGAGCAGGCCCAGCGTCTGCGCGAAGCCGGGCTGGACTACTACAACCACAATCTGGACACCGCCCCACAGCTCTACGGCCACATCATCACCACGCGCGATTACCAGGACCGGCTCGACACCCTGCGCCACGTGCGCGAGGCCGGCATCAAGGTTTGCTGCGGCGGCATCGTGGGCATGGGTGAGTCGCGTGCCGGACGGGCGGCCCTGATCGCCCAGCTGGCCAACCTGGACCCCTATCCGGAGTCGGTGCCGATCAACCATTTGGTCAAGGTGCCGGGCACGCCGTTGGCCGATCAACCCGATCTGGACCCGCTGGAGTTCGTGCGCACCGTGGCGGCCGCCCGCATCACGATGCCGAAAGCCAAGGTGCGCCTGTCGGCCGGCCGGCGGGACATGGATGACTCGACCCAGGTGCTGTGTTTTCTGGCTGGGGCCAATTCGATGTTCTACGGTGACAAGCTGCTGGTGACCGGCAACGCTGACGTGGCGGCCGATCAGGCCCTGCTGGCGCGGCTGGGTATGCGCACCCGTGCCGCGCACGCCTGAGCAAGGACATATTCGTGACCGACGGGCCTGCTTGGGGGGTGCTGGCCGGCGCTGCTGCGGTGGCGCTGGCGCTGGACGCCTGGCTGGGCGAGCCGCCGGCGCGCCTGCACCCGGTGGTGGGCATGGGTCGGCTGCTGCAGGCGCTGGGCTCACGCATCGCCCCAGCGGCTGGCGAGGTCGTCTGCCCAGCGCGGACGAGGGTGGCCGGGGCCGTGGCCTGGAGTCTGGGCGCGGCGCTGGTGGTCGGCTTGGCCTGGGCCATGCAGGCCGGTTGGGCTGCGACACCGTGGTGGGCGCAGGTGGTGGGCCTGGGCGTGCTGCTCAAGCCGCTGCTGGCCTGGCGCATGCTGCGCGATGAGGTCGCGGCCGTGCAAGCCGCCCTGCGTCAGGGGCTGGCCCAAGGTCGGGCGCGGGTGGCGCGCCTTGTTAGCCGCGACGTGCGCGCGCTCGATGCCACGCAGGTGCGGCAGGCGGCGCTGTCCACCCTGGCCGAAAACCTCAACGATTCGGTCGTGGCCCCGCTGTTCTGGTGGGCCGTGGCGGGTCTGCCCGGGGCGGCGTTGTACCGCTGGGCCAACACGGCCGATGCGATGTGGGGTTACCGCGGCGTGCGCGCCGGGCGCGACTGGACCTGGGCCGGCTGGTGGGCGGCGCGAGCCGACGATGCGCTGTCGTGGCTGCCGGCGCGCTTGAGCGCGCTGCTGCTGATGCTGGCGGCGGGCCGGCCTCTGCGCTGGACGCCGCTGCGCGCGCAGGCGCGCCAGACTCCATCACCCAACGGCGGCTGGCCGATGGGCGCGTTGGCGCTGCTGCTGGATGTGCGGCTGGACAAACCCGGGGTCTACACGCTGCATGCGGGCGGGCGCCCTCCCACCGAAGCCGACACCGAGCAGGCGCTGGCGTGGTGTGGCCGGGTGGTGGCCATG
>JANWZF010000180.1 GCA_025054905.1 Tepidimonas sp. | reverse complement strand
GGCAGCGCCTCGGTCACCACCAGCAGCCGCCAGTGCAGATCCCAACTCGGCGCGCGCGCCGCATAGATCTGGCGCGCAGCTTCATCCACGCGTGCCAGGCCCGCTTCGGTCAGCAGGTAGTCGGTGCGCCGCCCGTGCGCGCGCGTCGTCAGCCAGCCCTCCTGCACCAGGCGGTAGACGGCCGTGCGCACCAGCCGCTCGTTGATGCCCAGGGGAGCCAGCAGCTCGATCAGGCTGCCCAGCCACAGCCGCGCCCCGCGCGGCAGCACGGCATCGCCGAACACGGTGACGATCAGCGAGCCGGCCTGCACGCGATCCTGTCGGGCAAAGGCCGCGATGCGCTCCAGCAGCAGGGTGGGTTCGGTTTCGGCGGTCGCCACGGCAGCCATGGCGCGATGGTAGCGCCGCCGCCATCGGCGCGCACGCCGGCGTTCAGTCGTCGGCGCGCAGGGCCCCCTGCGCACGGCCCTTGCCCGCGCGCGCTGGCGGCTTGCACAGCCCGCACACGTAGTGGCGATGGTTGACGTAGGGATCGGCCACGAAGTGCCCGCCGCATTGGGTGCAGCGCGCGCGCACCAGCATGCCGGCGTCCATGAAGCGGCTCAAGCGCCAGGCGCGCGTGAACGACAGCAGCGGCTGCAGACCGCAGGCGCGCATCTGCTCATCGTACAGCCGGTAGGCCTTCATGACGGCCTCGATGTCGTCGAGGGCCACGGCCTTCAGCAGCGACTGGCGGATGTTTTCGAACAGCGACGCGTGGATGTTGGGCTGCCACTGCAGGAAGTAGTCGGTCGAAAACGGCAGCTGCCCCTTGCTCGGCGAGCGGCCGGTGACCTCCTTGTACAGCTTCAGCAGCCGCTCGTACGACAGGTTGGTTTCGCTTTCCAGCACCTGCAGGCGCGCCCCAAGCAGAATCAGTTGTACGGCGCGCTCGACATCGCGGCTTTCGGCGATCAGGCTGCGGGCGGTGCCAGGGCGGGGGGTGGCGGCCACAGAGGTCATGATCCAGCTCCGGTTCAAACTAGGGCAGGGCGGGCAAACGGGAAGGACGGGGTCAGGCCGCGGCGGCCTGCGCTGCCAGGCGGCTGGCCAGCAGGATGTTGCCGTGCAGGCGCTGCGCGGCCTCGCCGACCGAGCGCTGCGGTGCGTGGCGGCTGGCCAGCAGCGCAAACACCATTTCCTCGTCGGCCTGGAAGCGGCACAGCAGCGTGTTGGTGCTGGCCAGCTTGAGCACCTGCGCCGGCGACAGCGCCGCGATCAGGTCGGCGGCTTCCTCCGTCAGACCCAGGCGAAACGCCGCTTCGGCCTTGTCGGCGCGGATCAGGCGCTGCGCCAGCATCAGGTAGGTCAGGTTGACCTCACGGATTTCGGCCAGCAGCTGCTCGCGTTCGGCATCGAGGGACGGGACGTTGGCGGTCATGGCGGGACTCCTTCTCTTCGGGCGCCGCCGCCGGTGTGTCTTACCACATCGACAGCAGCGTTGTTGCGTTGAAAAGGATTGTGAAAACCGCCCTGCTCGTCTTGAATCCGAAGGTGTCTGTTCGCCGCGTCGGGCGATGGCCGACCGCGTGTCAGCGTTTTTCTGACACGCCGGCCGGTGCCGCCTCTGAGGCATCCTGCTCGGCACGGCGCAAGCGCTCGCTGCGCCAATAGACGTCGTGGCCGCCGCCGTCGCGGTTGAGCACGCGCGCCAGCACGAACAGCAGGTCGCTGAGGCGGTTGAGGTACTGGCGCGGTGCGTCGTGCAGCGCCTCTTCCTGCCCCAGCGCCACCACGTGCCGCTCAGCGCGGCGCGCCACGGTGCGGCAGACGTGCGCCAGCGCCGCCGCGCGTGTGCCGCCAGGCAGGATGAACTCCTGCAGCCGCGGCAAGCGCTCGTTGTACTCCAGCAACGCCTGATCCAGGCGCAGCACGGCGTCGGCCTGCAGCAGCTGGTGGCCGGGCATGCTGAGCTCGCCACCCAGCGTGAACAGCTCGTGCTGGATCGACACCAGCAGCGCGCGCACATCCTCCGGCATCGGTTCGGTCAGCAGCAGGCCGATGAACGAATTGAGCTCATCGACATCGCCCAGCGCGTGGATGCGCAGGCTGTTTTTGCTGACGCGCTGCTGGTTGCCCAGCCCGGTGGTGCCGGCATCACCGGTGCGGGTGGCGATCTGGGTCAGGCGGTGGCCCATCGGTGTTTCCTCGCTCGCGTGGGGGATCAGGAAAGGACTATGCTTGCCGATTATCGACCCCCATTGCTGAAATCCGCGCCATGAACGCCAGCCTGCCCCTGCCGCCGCTGCCCGAGGTGCAACCCCGTCCCCTGCCCGCCGATGCGCTGGCGGCATTGCAGCAGCGCTTTGGCGCGCAGCTGTCCACCGCGCTGGCGGTACGCCAGCAACACGGACGCGATGAGTCGGCCTACACGCATGTGCCACCGCCACAGGCAGTGGTGTTTGCCGAATCGACGGCCGACGTGGCTGACGCGGTGCGGCTGGCCGCGCAGTGGCGCGTGCCGGTCATCCCGTACGGCATCGGCTCGTCGCTGGAAGGGCACCTGCTGGCGGTGCGCGGCGGCATCAGCCTGGATCTCAGCCGCATGAACCGCGTGCTGGCCGTGCAGCCCGAAGATCTGACCGCCACCGTGCAGCCGGGGGTGACGCGCAAGCAGCTCAACGAAGCGGTACGCCACCTGGGGCTGTTCTTTCCGATCGACCCCGGCGCCGACGCCACGCTGGGCGGCATGACCGCCACGCGGGCCAGCGGCACCAACGCCGTGCGCTATGGCACGATGCGCGACAACGTGCTGGCGCTGGAGGTGGTCACCGCCAGTGGCTCGGTGGTGCGCACCGGCACGCGCGCCAAAAAGAGCAGCGCGGG
>JANWZF010000151.1 GCA_025054905.1 Tepidimonas sp. | reverse complement strand
CGATGGCGGTGGCCACCAGCGCCTCGGCAATGGCCGGCGCCACGGTGGCCAGCGTCACCTGCGTCATGCTGGCCAGCCCGGTGAAGGCGTGCATGATGCCCCAGACGGTGCCAAACAGTCCGACGTACGGCGAAACCGACCCGACCGAGCCGAGAAACGACAGGTTCACCTCCAGCGCATCGAGCTCGCGCTGGTAGGCTGCACGCATCGCGCGCCGGGCACCGTCCAGCAGGGCATCGGGCTGGGTGATGCGCCGCTCGCGCAGCTTGGCAAATTCGCGCATGCCGCTGGCAAAAATGCGCTCCATCGGGCTGCCGTCGCGCGCGCGGTGCAGCGCGGCCTGGTACAGATCCTGCAGATTCCCGCCGGACCAGAACTCGCGCTCGAACGCATCGGTCAGGCGCCGCACTTGCTTGAGCGCAAACACCTTGCGCAGAATCGCCGCCCAGCTGGTGATCGAGACGCCCACCAGCAGCAGCACCACCGCCTGCACCACCCACGAGGCGTTGAGCATCAGCTCGACGATGGAAAACCCGTGCGTCATCGCGATTCCTGTTCCATGTCTGCCGCAGTGCCCAGGGCCCGTACCACGGCCTCGGGCAGGCGCGCAGGCCGCAGCGATGGCCCCTGCACCCAGCCGATGCGCACGCGGCCCTCGCACAGCAGCGTCAGGCCATCGGGATCCTGCCGGTGCGCCTTTTGTTCCAGCGTCACCGTGGCGCGGCCCAGGGCGGTGATGCGGGTCTCGATGCGCAGCAGGTCATCCAGCCGTGCCGGCTGCAGGTAGCGCACCTGCGCCTCCCCGACCACGAACATGCCGCCGCTGGTCTGCCGCAGCGCCTGCTGCTGCAGCCCGAGCGTGCGCAGCCACTCGGTGCGGGCGCGCTCGAAAAACTTCAGGTAGTTGGCGTAGTAAACGATGCCGCCCGCGTCGGTGTCTTCCCAGTACACGCGCACCGTCCAGGGGTGCACCGCGCCGGCTCGGACGTCAGGGCCGGCGTGCGGGGTCACGCAACACCTCCTCACCGCGCACCAGGGGTGCCAGCCGGTTGAGCACGCCGTTGACAAACTTGTGCCCATCGGTGCCGCCAAAGGCCTTGGCCAGCTCCACGCTTTCGTTGATCACCACCCGCCACGGCACATCCGGGCAGTGCAGAAATTCATAGGTGCCGATCCACAGCACCGCATGCTCCACCGGCGACAGCTCCGCCAGCGGCCGATCCAGCAGCGGCGCCAGCTGTTCGTCCAGCTGCTGCGCCTGCGCGATGCAGCCGTGCAGCAGCGCATCGTAGTGCGCGCTGTCGGCCTTGTGAAAGCCGTTGAGTCCGCGCGTGAAGGCATCGATCTCGGCCGCTTCGCCGCGGCCGACCAGATGCTGATACAGGCCCTGCAGCGCGAATTCGCGCGCGCGCGTGCGGGCCGACTTGTCCGATGATTTGGCCATGGCCCGTATTGTCCCAGACCGCGCGCCGTGCCCGGCGGCGCGGCATCAGTCCAGCGGGTAGCGGCGCAGCAGATGCGCCATCTCCACCGCCACGCGCGCCGCATCGCGCGCCTTGTCGTCCTGCCGCGCCACCGCCTGCGAGAGGTTTTCCACGGTCAGGATCGCGTTGGCCACCGGGATGTGGTGATCCAGCGCCACGCGCGTGATGCCCGCGGCCGACTCGTTGCAGACCAACTCGAAATGGTAAGTCTCACCGCGGATCACGCAGCCCAGCGCGATCAGCGCATCGAATCGCCCGCTGGCCGCCAGCGCCTGCAGCGCCAGCGGTACCTCCAGCGCGCCGGGGACCTGCTCCAGCACCACATCGGCTTCGGCCACACCCAGTGTGGCCAGTTCCGCCCGGCAGGCTGCTGCCAGCGCATCGGTGATGCCTTGGTTGAAGCGCGCCTGCACCAGGCCGATGCGCAAGCCCCGGCCGTCCAGCGCCGGCCCCTGGCCCTTGTGGGCTCCCATCATGCAGTCGTTCCTTCCATCGTGGGGGGTTGTTCGAAGCCGACCACCTCCAGCCCGTAGCCGGTCATGCTCGGCATGCGCCGGGGCGCCCCCAGCAGTCGCATGCGGCGCACACCGCAGTCGCGCAGCAGCTGGGCCCCCACCCCGTAGGTGCGCAGGTCCATACGGCCGCGCTCCAGCGCCGCGGTGGCCCGCGCCGTGCCTTCGAACTGCGCCAGCAGCTGCTCGGCGCTTTCGCCGCAGTTGAGCAGCACCGCCACCCCGCGCCCTGCCTGCTGCAGGTGGCGCAGGCTGGCTTCCAGGCTCCAGCTGTGCATGCGCCGGCCCATTTCCAGCGCATCCAGCACCGACAGCGGCTCGTGCACGCGCACCGGGATCACCTCGTCGTCCTGCCAGCGCCCCACCACCAGCACCAGGTGCACGCCGCCGGCCACGCGGTCGCGGTAAGCGTGGGCGGTGAAGTCCCCCCAGGCGGTGCAAAGCGGACGGCTGGCCACCCGCTGCACCAGGCTTTCGGTGCGGCTGCGGTGCTGGATCAGGTCGGCGATCGTGCCGATCTTCAGGCCGTGGCGGGCCGCAAAGCGCTGCAG
>JANWZF010000149.1 GCA_025054905.1 Tepidimonas sp. | reverse complement strand
CTGCTGCCGACGTGCTGGTGCTGCAGCACACGCTGGAAGACCCGCCGGGCTACCTGGCCACCTGGCTGGATGCCATTGGCGCGCGCTGGGACGTGTTTTGCGCCGAGGCTGGGCAGGCGTACCCCGATTCGGTGGCGGGCTACCGGGCGCTGGCGGTGCTGGGTGGGGAGTGGAGCGCCAACGATGAGCGGGCATCGCTGCGTCAGGCCGAAGCCTTGATCCGCGAGGCTGACGCGCGGGGCATCCCGGTCATCGGCCATTGCCTGGGCGGCCAGTTGATGGCGCGCGCCCTCGGAGGGGCGGTGCAGCGCCTGGCGCAACCGGAAATCGGCTGGCTGCCGATCCGCCACGATGGCAGCGCGGCCGCTTGTGAATGGCTGGGAGAGTCACCTGAGCCGGTGGTGTACCAGTGGCACTACGACGGCGTGGTGGCGCTGCCGGCGGGCGCCACGGTGCTGGCCACCTCGGCGGCCTGTGCCGTGCAGGCGTATGCGATCGGGCCGCATCTGGGCATGCAATTCCACATCGAAATCACGCCGCTGAAAATTGAAAGCTGGCTGGCCAGCCCCGGGGAGGTGTACCCCGACGCCGTGCACACCCACCCGCAGACGGTGCAGGAGCCCGAGGCCATGCGCGCGGCCACCGCCGCCCACCAGGCGGCCAGCTACCGCCTGGCCGACCGCATCTATGCGGCCTGGCAGCGGCGCTGGCGGGCGCTGTCTTAGGGCAACGGCGGGGGCTCGCCCAGCGCGCGCTCGACCATCTCGCAGCGCCACGCCTGCTCGGGCCAGACCCAGCGGTCGAACGCGCGCCCGACCTGGGCGTCCCACGCTGCATCGGCCCGGCCCAGCCGTTGCCGCGCCCAGCCCATCAGGGTCAATGCCACCGCGCGCAAAAAGTCGCCCGCCACAGGATGCAGCGCCGCTTGGGTGCCCGCGTCGGCGGCGGCCAGTCGCGCCAGCAGTGCCTGCAGACGCTGCACCCCCGCCTGCCAGGGTGAGGCTGGCGGCAGGTCGTCCTGCAGCTCCCGCAGCACGGCGGCCAGCGCCGCACCCGCATCGGGCAGCGTCTTGCGCAGCAGCAGGTCTTGCGCCTGGATCTCGTTGGTGCCTTCGTAAATCATCGTCACGCGTGCATCGCGCACGATCTGCTCGATGCCCCACTCGCGCACATAACCGTGGCCCCCGAACACCTGCAGGCAGTCGCTGGCACCGTGGAAGGCCTGTTCGGTCCAGGCGGCTTTCAGCACCGGGGTGGCCAGCGCGCACCAGCGCTGCGCCGCCTGACGGCGCGCGGCGTCGGGGTGATGCTGCGCTACATCCAGCGCCAGGGCCGTGCGGTAGGCCAACAGCCGGCCGGTGTCGATCCAGGCGCGCTGGGTGTCCAGCAGCCGCTGCACAGCCGGGTGCGCGATGATGGGGTCGGCGGGCTGCGTCGGGTCGCGCCGCTGCGGTGCGCGCATCTGGCACCGCTGCAGCGCGTAGGCGTGCGCCTTTTGCCAGGCGGCATCCAGCAGGCCGATGCCCTGCAGCGCCACGTGCAGGCGCGCGGCGTTCATCATCACGAACATCGCGCCCAGCCCCTGGTGGGGCGGTCCGACCAGCCAGGCCTGTGCACCGTCGAAGCGCAGCACGCAGGTCGGACTGCCGTGCAGGCCCATTTTGTCCTCGATGCGCTCGCAGACGATGGCGTTGCGCTGGCCGTCCGGCCGCCATTTGGGGGCCAGCAACAGGCTCAGCCCCTTGGCACCCGCGGGCGCCTCGGGCAGGCGCGCCAGCACCAGATGCACGATGTTGTCGGTCAGGTCGTGTTCACCGCCGGAAATGAAGATTTTGCTGCCTTCCAGCCGGTATGTGCCATCGCCCGCGGGGGTGGCGCGCGTGCGCACCAGCCCCAGATCGCTGCCGGCTTGCGGCTCGGTCAGCGCCATCGTGGCCAGCCACTCGCCGCTGACCAGCTTGGGCAGGTAGCGCGCCTGAAGCCCGGCGCTGGCATGGTGTCGCAGGCACTCCACTGCCCCGTGCAGCAGCCCCGGGGCCATCGTCCAGGCGTGGTTGGCGGCGCTGAGCCACTCGTACAGCACAAACTCCAGCGCCACCGGCAGGCCCTGGCCGCCCAGTTCCACCGGGGCGGACAGGGCAGGCCAGCCGGCCTGCCAGAACGCCTGGTAGGCCTCGCGAAAGCCCGGCGGCATCGTGACCTGGCCGTCGTGCCAGCGCGCGCCGATCTCGTCGCCGCTGCGGTTCAACGGCGCCACCACCTCGTGCACGAAGGTGGCGGCCTCCTGCAGCACCTGCCGCGTCAGGGCGGCGTCGGCGTGTTCCGCCAGCGGGGGCAGTTCGCGCCAGACATCCAGGGCTCCCAGCACATCCAGCAGCCAGCGTGCCGCCGCCTCGGGATCAGGACGGTAGGGTTGCGTCATCGCCTCAACCCCCGCACAGCGCGCGAATGTCCGCCGGAATCGGAATCGCCTTGATGCGGTCCGGGTCGTCCGGGTGGCGGATGCAAAAGGCGCGCGTCTCGCGTCCTTCGCACAGCAGTTCCTCGCCGCGGCGCACCTGGTGGTGCTGGATGAAGACCTTCTCGTGCCAGGCCTCCACCCGCGTGTGCACCTGCAAGCGCTGGCCGTAGGTGGCGGGCTTCAGAAAGCGGGTGTGGATCTCCAGCAGCGGTGTGCCGATGATGCCGCGCGTCTTGACGAGCTCGCGCCAGGGCGGCACGCCGCACTGCATAAAAAAATGCAGCGAGGCCGCATCCATCCATTTGCTGAAATTGGGGAAGAAGACGATGCCGGCCGGATCGCAGTCGCCGAACATCACCTCCACTTCGTACACCGTGGTTTTGCTCATGCGCAGGGTCTCCGGCAGGGGTCAACGCGGGGGCAGGCGCAGCGCGCCATCCAGCCGGATCACCTCACCGTTGAGGTGGCCGTTGGTGACGATATGGCAGGCCAGTTCGGCGAATTCCTCGGGTTGGCCCAACCGTGGCGGAAAGGGGATGCTGGCCGCCAGCGACTGCTGCACGGCTGGCGGCAGCGTGCGCATCAGCGGGGTGTCGAACAGGCCCGGCGCGATGGTGCAGACGCGGATGCCATGCTGCGCCAGGTCGCGTGCCATCGGCAGGGTCATCCCGACCACACCGCCTTTGGAGGCGCTGTAGGCCTGCTGGCCGACCTGGCCGTCGAAGGCGGCCACCGACGCGGTGAACACCATCACGCCGCGTTCGCCCCCGTCCAGCGGGGGCAGGGCGGCACAGGCCGCGGCAAACAGCCGTGCCGCATTGTAGGTGCCGATCAGGTTGACGCGCACGACGCGCTCGAAGTCCTCCAGCGGGGCGGGCTGGCCGTCTTTGCCGATGATGCGCCGCGCGGTGCCGATGCCGGCCACGTGCATCAGAATCCTTGCCGGGCCGAGGGTGGCAGCAGCTTGCCCAAAGGCCGCACGCAGCTTCTCGGCGCTGCTCACGTCGGCGGCCAACGCCACGGCGGTGCCCGCCCCATGCGCGGCGTTGAGATCGGTGGCGACGCGCGCGGCCGCTTCAGCCGCCAGGTCGATGACGGCCACGCGGGCGCCGCGCGCGGCCAGCAGGCGTGCCGTGGCCTCGCCCAGGCCGGAGCCGGCGCCGGTGACCAGCGCGGTTTGTCCATGCAGTTGCATCGGGGGTCTCCTTGGGGCCGGGGTGGCCCCGGGTTGCGGTCAGGGATCAGGTGGCGGCGGGGGCGTCGGGGTTTTCCAGCAGCAGCGCGATGCCCTGGCCCCCGCCGATGCAGGCCGAGGCCACGCCCCAGCGCCCGCCGCAAGCGCGCAGCGCGCGGGCGCAGGTCAGCGTCAGCCGCACGCCGGTGGCGGCCAGCGGGTGGCCCAGCGCGATGGCGCCTCCGTGGACGTTCAGGCGCGCCTCATCCAGTTCCAGCTCGCGCGCCACAGCGAGCACCTGCGCCCCTTGGGCCTCGTTGATCTCGAAGCGGTCGACCGCGTCCAGGCTGAGCCCCGTGCGCTGCAGCAGCAGCCGGATGGCAGGCGCCGGGCCGATGCCCATGATCTCTGGTGGCACGCCGACCACCGCGGCGGCCACCACGCGCGCCAGCGGGGTGCGGCCGGTGCGCGCACGCCAGTCCCGCGCCACGGCGTCGTTGGCCACCACCGCGGCAGCGGCCGCATCCACCAGCGCCGAGCTGTTGCCGGCCGTCTGCACACCACCGGGGTGCACCGGGCGCAGCCGGGCCAGCGCCTCCAGCGGCGAGGGGCGTGGGTGGGTGTCGGTCTCCACCCGCTCGACCTTGGGCGGCAGGCGCAGCGCTCGCGGCGCATAGCCGGCGCGCTCAAAGGTGGTGCGCGTCACCGGCGCGATCTCCCCCGCCAAAAAGCCCGCCGCCTGCGCCGCCAGCGCGCGTTCAAACGAGCGCGCCGCGTAGGCGTCCACCTCGGCGCGGGTGATGCCGTAGCGGCGCGCCAGATTCTCGGCGGTGCCGATCATGTCCACGCCGGCGGCCGGGTCCTTCAGCGCTTCCCACATGTAGTCTTCGAACTTCACGGGCGCGCCGAGCTTGAAGCCACTGCGGTGTTCGAAGGCCGCGATCGGGTTGCGTGTCATACTTTCGGTGCCGGTGAGCAGCGCCATCCCGATGCCGTCGCGCAGGTGCAGCCCGGCCTGGCGGAACAGCTCAAAGCCCGTGCCGCAGATGCGCTGCACCATCAGCGCCGGCACCTCGATCGGCACGCCGGCATACAGGCCGATGTGGCGCGGCAGCATGTACTGAAAGCTGTCGCCAGGGGCCATGTTGCCGGCCAGCACCGCGCCCACCTCCGAGGGGTCCACCGCGGCACGGGCCAGTGCAGCCCGCGCGGCGTGGATGCCCAGATCGGTGGGCGACAGCTCGGCGAAGGCGCCGCAGTAGTCCACCATCGGCGTGCGCGCCCCGTCCAGGATCCAGCAGTCGTCGAACAGGTTGAACAGGCCGCGCGGGTGACGGATCGGATCGCTCATGATTGCTGGGCCTCGAAGGAGGGGGTCGGTTTGACGATGTGATGCAGCGCGTCGGCGTACAGCTTCTCGACGGTGTCGGCGCGATGCGCCAGCACCGCGCGTTGGTTGATCGAGCCTTTGTCGGTGACTTCACCGCGGTCCAGGCTGGGCGGGTCGGCCAGCAGCACCAGCCGCGCGATGCGGTTGGCGCTGCCGGTGGCCTGGCGGGCCAGTTCATCCAGCACGCGCTGAAAGTGCGCCAGCACGGCCGGATGTTCCACCACCTCGTGCAGCGAGGCCTCCGGCGGCAGCGGGCACAGTTCGCGCACGCGCGGGGTCGGGAACACCAGCGCGCCGACCTCATGGCGGTCCAGACCGGTGATGACCGCGTCCTGCACATAGGGGGCGCCGGTGGCGACCAGCCGCGCCCGCAGCGGCCCGACGCTGACGAAAGTGCCGGTGGCGAGCTTGAAGTCTTCCGCGATGCGGCCGTCGAAGCGCAGGCCGCGATGCACGTCGGTCTCGTCGATCCAGCGCACCGCATCGCCGGAGCGGAAGAATCCTTCTTCGTCGAAGGCGGCTGCGGTCTCCGCCGGGTTGCGCCAGTAGCCGGGCGTGACGTTGGGGCCGCGGTAGCGCACCTCGGTCTTGCCCTCAACGTCCACCAGCTTGACTTCCAGGCCTGGGGTGGGCAGCCCGAGGTCGCCGGCGCGCACGTCTGGGCTGGTGACAAACAGCGCAAAGGGGCCGGTTTCGGTCATGCCCAGCCCCGAGGTCATCGGGATGCGTTGGCCCACCTCGCGCACCGCGCTGGCGTACAGACTGTCCCATACCGGCTGGGCCAGCGAGGCACCGGCGTAAAAGAACATCCGCACGCGCGACAGCAGGTTGCGCCGCAGCGCCGCATCGCTGTGCATCGCCTGCGCGATGGCCTCAAAGCCCACCGGCACGTTGAAGTACAGCGTCGGGGCGATCTCGCGCAGGTTGCGCAGCGTCTCGCCGATCAGCGCGGGGGTGGGTTTGCCGTCGTCGATGTAGAGCGTGCCGCCGTGGTAGAGCACCATGCCGAAGTTGTGGTTGCCACCGAAGGTGTGGTTCCACGGCAGCCAGTCCACCAGCACCAGGTCTTCTTCAGCCAGCACCGGCATCGACTGCGTCATCTGCTGCTGGTTGGCGCACCACATGCGGTGGGTGTTGATGACCGCCTTGGGCGCTTTCGTGGAGCCGCTGGTGAACAGAAATTTGACGATGGTGTCCGGGCCCGTCGCGGCCATGGCGGCGTCCACCGCATCGGTGGCCGGGGTGGATGCCAGGCTCGAGAATGCGGTGGTCGGCCGGCCAGGCAGCGTGCCGTCGGCCAGCACGACCTCCACGTCGGCGGGGACGATGGTTTGCACGGCGCGGGCGTAGCGGGCGTCTTGCGCGAACACCAGCCCCGGGGTCAGGCTGGCCCAGACGTGACGCAGCTTGGCCAGGTCGGTGCTGACCAGGGAATAGGCCGGCGACACCGGTGCCCAGGGCACCCCGGCGACCATGCAGCCCAACGCCAGCAGGGCGTGCTCCAGGCTGTTTTCGCTCAGGATCAGCACGGGCCGCTCGGCCGACAGGCCGCGCTGCAGCAGCGCCTGGGCGATGGCGCGCGCCGTGTGCCAGGCTTGTTCGTACGTCACATGCTGCCAGTCGCCGAGCTCGACCGTGCCATCGGACCGACGCCGGCCGTGGCGGCGTGCCAACCAGGGGCGCTGCGGGCGGATTTGCGCCCAGTGGCGCAGGCGATCCGTCAAGCGCGCGGGGTACGGCAGCAGCGGCTGTTCGGCCTGGAGGTAGTGCGTGCCGGGTGGACCGTCGCGGACCTGCACGCGGGTCACCCCAAAGCGCAGGGGGCGAAACGGCGCCTGCGTGATGTCAGCCGCCGGTGACGGGCAAGGCGTGGCCATGGGAGTCTCCTCGCAGTGGGGCAGGGGGGCTTTAGCCGTCCTTGCGCACTTTGGCTGCCCGCCCCTCCAGAAAGTCGCGCAGACGGGTTTTGGCTTCGGGGGCCGATTGGGCGATGGCAGCCATCAGCGCTTCGGTGAACAGGCCGTGGTCGGCGGCCTGCTCGGCAATGCGCGGCAGCGCGTGCATCAGGGCATAGTTGGTCATCGGGGCGTTGCGCGCGATGCGCTGGGCCAGCTCCAGCGCGCGCGGCAGGGCTTGGCCAGCGGCGGTGCGGTATTGCACCAGGCCGGCGCGCTCGGCCTCCTGCACATCCAGCACCCGGCCCGTGAGCATCATGTCCAGCATGCGCGCCACCCCGATCAGGCGCGGGATGCGCACCGCTCCACTGCCGCCGACGAAGATGCCGCGCGAGCCTTCGGGCAGCGCGAAGTACGCGGTGTCGTCGGCCACGCGCAGGTGACAGGCGCTGGCCAGCTCCAGCCCGCCGCCCACCACCGCGCCGTGCAGCGCGGCCACCACGGGCACCCGCCCGTGCTCGATGGCCTCGAACGCTTGGTGCCACATGCGCGAGTGGTGCAGGCCTTCCACCGCGTCGCGCTCGCGCAGTTCGGCCAGATCCAGGCCGGCGCAGAAATGTTCGCCTTCGCCGCAGAGGACGGCGGCCCGTGCCTGGGCCGGCAGGTGCTCGAAGGTGTGGCGCAGCGCCAGGATCAGGCCGTCCGACAGCGCGTTGCGTTTGGCCGCACGCTGCAGGCGCACCACGGCCACGTCGCCCTCGAGGGTGCAGGTCAGGGCATCGAAGTCAGGAGGGGTCGTCATGATGGTTACAAAAAATAACGATGTGAAAAGCGTAGTGCGCTGCGGCCATGTTGTCATGCGGGTAAACCCGGATGGCGGTCACGGCATACTGCGGGGCATGGACGAATCCGGCACCGTTCCGCTGCTCGCCGTGGCCGGTGGCGTGGCCACGATCACCCTCAACCGCCCGCGTCACCACAACCGGCTGGAAAGCACCGATCTGCAGGTGCTGGAGCAGCACATCCGCACCGTGGAGGCGGACCCGTCGGTGCGGGTGTTGGTGTTGAGCGCGCAGGTCCGGGGTCCAAGGCCGGTGTTCAGCGCCGGCTTCGATCTGGGGGGATTCGACCGTCACCCGCATGGACCGGGCGGCGCGGTCGATGCGTTCGCACGGGTGGCCGATGCGTTGGCGGCGGCCCGGCCGATCACGCTGGCTGCCCTCGGCGGCAGTGTCATGGGCGGGGCGGTCGATCTGGCCTTGGCGTGCGACTTTCGCATCGGGGTGCAGGGCATGCAGGTCCGGGTGCCGGCGGCCGCCCTGGGCCTGCACTACTACAGCAGCGGCCTGCGCCGTGCGGTGGCGACGCTGGGGCTGCCGCTGGCACGGCGGCTGTGGCTGGCTGCCGAGACCCTGCAGGACGAAGCCTTGCTGACCAGCGGTTTTCTGGACGCCTGCGTGCCCGCGGCCGACCTGTCCGGCGAGGTGCAGCGCCGGGTGCAGGCGCTGTTGGCGCTGGCCCCCCTGGCGCTGCAGGGGATGAAGCGGACCTTGCGCGAACTGGCGGAGGGCGGGGGCGAGCCGCAGGCGTGGCGGGCGCGCGAGCTGGCCACGCACGCCAGCGCCGATTTCGCCGAAGGGCGCGCCGCTGCCCTGGCGCGCCGTGCGCCGCGCTTCGAGGGCCGTTAGGCCCGACCCAGCGCTCCCAGCCGCTGCGACAGCCGCTCACCGGCGGCGCGCAGGTGCTGCGCCTGCGGGCTGTCGGCTCCCAGGTCGAGCAAAGCGCTGGGGCCAATGGCAGCCAACGCCAGCGCCAGGCGTCCAAAGCCGTCGAACACCGGCACGGCCATCGCGCTGATGCCGGGCAGCAGCTCGTCGCGCACACGGCTCAGGCGCTCGCGCCGGATCGCCTCCAGCTCCGCGGCGAACGCCGCATCCTGCAGCGCGTCGGCTTCGCCCTCCCGCGACAGGGCCGCGGCCACCGTGGCCGGGGGAGCAAAGGCGGCGAAGATCTTGCCGGTGCCGGTGTGCCGCAGGGAAGCTGGCGTGCCGTGCCGCATCGCCACGTGGACCGGTGTGGGTCCCTGCTCCACGTGCACGATGATCGGTCCCATCGGCCCCCACACGGCCACCGAGACCGTGCAGCCCAGCGTCTGGGCCAGCGCGGGCAGCTCGGCCAGGGCCAACCGCACCGGATCGACCTGCTGCAGCCCGATCAACCCCAGCTGCAGCGCCAGTGGCCCCAAGCCGTAGCGGCCGCTGACCGGATCCTGCTCGATCAGGCCGAGCTTGCCGAAGCTGACCAGGTAGGGATGCGCCTTGGCCGCGCTCATGCCCGCGGCGCGCGCCAGATCTTTGAGCGCCAGGGCGCTGCCGGCGCGCACCAAGGCTTTGAGCAGCTGGCCGCCCACCTCGATGCTCTGGATGCCGCGCGGGCTGCGCGGATCGGCCTCGTCGTCGGACGTGCCGTTCGTCGTGAAGGAGGCCAGCTCAGGGGATTGCATGGGCATGATCATCGTCGTTGCCAGCGGCGGCGCGAGCGTTGCCGGCTACGGGTTTATACCTAGTTGAACACGTTTGACATCGTACAAAAAGCTCGCGTAAGATCCAAGCCGATGAATGACAAATGCGTTCGATATGGTTGAATCAGCGCCGATTGAACGCGGTGGAGTCTGCCGATGCATGCCAAAGCCTTTGCCAGCCAGGCCGATCTGCAGGACAAGCAGGTCAGCTTCACTCAACTGTCCGAGCACGCTTACGCCTACACCGCCGAGGGAGACCCCAACACCGGGGTCGTCGTCGGTGACAACGCGGTGATGGTGATCGACACCCAGGCCACCCCGGCCATGGCCCAGGACGTGATCCGCCACATCCGCTCGGTCACCGACAAGCCGATCCGCTACGTCGTCCTGAGTCACTACCATGCGGTGCGGGTGCTGGGCGCCAGCGCCTACCAGCCCGAGCACATCATCGCCAGCCAGGACACCTACGACCTGATCGTGGAGCGCGGCGAGCAAGACAAGGCCAGCGAGATCGGGCGCTTCCCGCGGCTGTTCCGTGCCGTGGAAACCATCCCGGCCGGCCTGACCTGGCCCACCATCACCTTCACCGGCAAGATGACCCTCTGGCTGGGCAAGCTCGAAGTGCAGCTGCTGCAGCTGGGCCGTGGCCACACGAAGGGCGATACGGTGGTCTGGCTGCCGCAGGAGCGTGTGCTGTTCAGCGGCGACCTGGTCGAATTCGACGCCACGCCGTATGCGGGCGATGCCTACTTCCGGGACTGGCCGCAGACGCTGCAACGCCTGGCCGACCTGCAGCCGGCCAAGCTGGTGCCAGGCCGTGGTGCGGCGTTGACCAGCCCCGAGCAGGTGCAGCAGGCGCTGGCTGGCACGCGCGCCTTCATCGAGGATATGCGCGCTGCGGTCGAAGAAGGCGTGCGGGCCGGCAAGGATCTGCGCACCGTGTACCGCGAAACCTACGCCCGCCTGCAACCCAAATACGGGCACTGGGTGATCTTCGACCACTGCATGCCGTTCGATGTGGCGCGCTGCTACGACGAGCTGACCCAGTACCCCGATCCGCGCATCTGGACCGCCGAGCGCGACCGCCAGATGTGGCAAGCCCTGGAGGGCTGAAGCCACGCCCCGAGCCCCGCGGACGTACGTAGCCGAGGAGACCCACCATGAAGATCGAGCGCATCCACCACGTGGCCTACCGCTGCCGTGACGCCAAGGAGACGGTGGAGTGGTACGTCAAGCACCTGAACATGAGGTTCGTGCTGGCCATCGCCGAGGACCAGGTGCCCTCCACCAAGGCGCCGGATCCTTACATGCATGTGTTTCTGGATGCCGGGCAGGGCAACGTGCTGGCGTTTTTCGAGCTGCCCCAATCGCCCCCGATGGGCAAGGATCCCAACACCCCCGACTGGGTGCAGCACATTGCGTTCAAGGTGGATAGCGTGCAGACGCTGCAGGCCACGAAAGAGCGCCTGGAAGCCGCTGGCATCCCGGTGGTGGGCATCACCGATCACACGATCTTCAAGAGCATCTACTTCTTCGATCCCAACGGCCACCGCATCGAGCTGGCTGCCGATGTGGGCACCCCGGACATGTACGAGCGGCTCGATGCCGTTAAGTGGGACATGCTGGAGGAATGGGCGCGCACGCGCCGCGCGCCTCGCCACGCCGCCTGGATGCACGAAAAGGAATTTCACGCGCTGGACTGAGCCGCCAGCGACTGCCTCCTGCCGTCTTGCGAGCCCCCCACGGGGGGCGTAGGGGCCCGCACCACAGGGCCGGGCGGCGTTTTGCCTGCCAAAGGTCGCGACATGTTGCACACCTACACCTATCCGCAGTACGCCTACCGGCCCAGTCCAGAGCAGACCGAGGGCCGCCGGATCCGTCACCCCGTGGTCGTCGTCGGTGCGGGGCCCGTTGGCATGACGCAGGCGCTGGATCTGGCCTGGCGCGGCGTGCCCACGGTGATCCTGGACGACAACAACACCGTCAGCGTCGGCTCGCGCGCCGTGTGCTACGCCAAGCGGCCGCTGGAAATCTGGGACCGTCTGGGCGTGGCCGCCGACCTGGTCGCCCAGGGCGTGCAGTGGAAAGTGGGCAAGGTGTTTTTCCGCGATGAACTGGTGTACCAGTTCGACCTGCTGCCGGAAGACCACCACAAGATGCCCGCGATGATCAACCTGCAGCAGTATTACCTGGAGGAGCGGCTCGTGCGGGCCTGCGACGAGTCCGCCTTGGTGGATCTGCGCTGGAAGCACAAAGTGCTGGCCGTGCAGCCGCACGACGATCACGTGGAGCTGACGGTGGAGACGCCCGACGGCCTCTTCAAGATGGAGGCCGCCTGGCTGATTGCCTGCGATGGCGCGCACAGCGACATCCGCCGCATGGTGGGAGCCGAATTCACCGGCCAGTTTTTCCAGGATCGCTTCCTGATCGCCGACGTGGTGATGAAAGCGGACTTTCCGACCGAACGCTGGTTCTGGTTCGATCCCCCGTTTCACCGCGGCCAGAGCGTGTTGCTGCACAAGCAGTGCGACAACGTCTGGCGCATCGACTTCCAGCTGGGCTGGGACGCCGACCCCAACGAGGAAAAAAAGCCCGAGCGCGTCATCCCGCGCATCCAGGCCATGCTGGGGCCGGACGTGCCGTTCGAGCTGGAGTGGGTGTCGGTGTACCAGTTTGCCTGCCGGCGCATCGACCGCTTCCGCCACGGGCGGGTGATCTTTGCCGGCGATGCCGCGCATCAGGTGTCGCCGTTTGGGGCGCGCGGGGCCAACAGCGGCGTGCAGGACGCCGACAACCTCGGCTGGAAGCTGGCCGCGGTGCTGGCCGGCCAGGCCCCCGAGGCGCTGCTGGACAGCTACCACTGGGAGCGCGCGCGCGCCGCTGACGACAACATCGCGCACTCCACGCGCTCCACCGACTTCATCACCCCCAAGAGCCGGGCGTCGCTGCGCTTGCGCAACGCGGTGCTGGAATTGGCCCGCAGCGAGCCCTTCGCGCGTCCGCTGGTCAACAGCGGAAGGCTGTCGACGCCGACCCCGTATCTCGGCTCGCCGTTGAACACCCCCGATGTCGAGGCCATCGGTGGGCGCATGGTGCCAGGCATGTTCTGCGCCGATGCCCCGGTGGAGGTCGACGGCCGGGCCGGCTGGCTGCTGGAGCTGCTAGGCCGAGGCTTCGTGCTGCTGAGTTTTGGCCCCGGTGCACAGCCGGTGCGTGTTGGCGGCGTGCAGGCCACCGTGCTGCAGGTTGGGCGTGACCTGCACGACCGCCTGGGCGTGCTGACCGAGCGTTACGATGGACAGCCAGGCACCGTGTACCTGATCCGACCGGATCAGTATGTCGCGGCGCGCTGGCGCCGTTTCGACGCCGAAGCCGTGCGTGCCGCCCTGGCGCGCGCCCTGGCGCTGACCTGACCCGTGCTTGCCGAGGATCTCTTGCCATGCCCTTGAACCGACAGCCCAACATCGCCGAGCAGGACGCCTTCTACGAAGAGCTGATCGACGCCCAGCGTGACCTCAACGACGACCAGGCCGACATGATGCTGGCCAAGCTCGTGCTGATTCTGGCCAATCACATCGGCGATCGCGCGATCCTGAGCGAAGCGATCCAGCTGGCGCGTGCCAACACGCTGGCGCAGCGCAACGCCTGAAGTCTTCCCCATGGCTCAGCGAGGCCGCGCATGATGATCCAGCTCAACGAAACCCACGATCCGGCGCTGCGCAGTTGGGTGGCCAGCGCCCAGGAGCCCGCGACTGATTTTCCGATTCAGAACCTGCCGCTGGCGGTTTTTCGCCGCCGCGGCAGCCAGGAGCCCTGGCGGGGCGGGGTGGCCATCGGCGATCAGATCGTCGATCTGGCCGCGCTGCACCGTGCCCATCCCTTTGACGGTCTGGCCGCCGAGGCGCTGGCCGCCGCGGCGCAGCCCACGCTGAACGCCCTGATGGCGCAGGGCCCGGCCCATTGGAGCGCGCTGCGGCTGGCCCTGTCGCGGGCCCTGCGCGTGGGCAGCTCCCTGCAGCCGGTGCTGGCCGCCTGCCTGGTGCCGCAAGACGCAGCCGAATACGGCCTGCCGGCGCGCATCGGCGATTACACCGACTTCTACACCTCGATCCACCATGCCACCAACATCGGGCGGCTGTTTCGCCCGGACAACCCGCTGTTGCCCAACTACAAGTGGGTGCCGATCGGCTACCACGGACGCAGCTCCAGCGTGGGCGTGTCGCCGCAGGCGTTTCATCGGCCTTGGGGGCAGATCAAGGCTGCGCAGGACGCCGCGCCGGTGCTGGCCCCGAGCCGGCGCCTGGACATCGAGCTGGAGCTTGGCTGGTTCGTCGGGCCGGGCAACGCGCTGGGCGAGCCCATCCCCCTGACCCAGGCCGAGGCCCACCTGTTTGGCGTGGTGCTGCTCAACGACTGGTCGGCCCGCGACATCCAGGCCTGGGAGTACCAGCCTCTGGGGCCTTTCCTGGCCAAAAACTTTGCCACCACGATCTCGCCCTGGGTCGTCACGTGGGAGGCACTGGCGCCGTACCGCGCGCCCCACGAGCGCCCGGCCGAGGATCCCGCCCCCCTGCCGTACCTGGACAGCGAGGCCAATCGGCGGGCCGGCGCGCTGGACATCCATCTGAGCATCGCGCTGCGCAGCGCCCGCATGGCCGCTGAGGGGCTGCCTGCCCATCCGGTCGCGCAGACCAACTATCGCTACGCCTACTGGACCGCCGTCCAGCTGGTGGCGCACCACACCGTCGGTGGCTGCAACCTGCAGCCCGGGGATCTGCTGGGCACTGGCACCTTGTCGGGGCCGGCGCCGCAGCAGGCTGCGGCCTTGATCGAGCTGACCCAGGGGGGGCGCCAGCCGCTGATGCTGCCCAGCGGCGAGGCGCGCACGTTCCTCGAGGATGGCGATGAAGTGATCCTGCGTGGCTGGTGCGAGGCTGCCGGTGCCGCGCGCCTTGGCTGGGGGGTCTGCGCCGGCACCGTGCTGCCTGCCCGTCCCTTGGCGATTTGAAGGCGGTGGAACTATTCCACTTTGCTATAGCAGCTTGATCGCGGCGTCCGCTTCGTCGTGATGGTGGCCGCCTACAGTGCGGCCTTGGGTGGGCCAGTGGGTCGGCCTCAGGCCATCTTCGGGTAAACCCCGAGGGCCCGTGGCTTGTAGGCCGATTGGTTCATCCTGATAATCGTGAGTGTACTAATCGATGGCCGTCGCGGGGTTGCCGTGCTCCGATGGCGCCGCATCTCGAACCCGTAGGAGACCCTTCCGATGAGCAAGCTCTGGAGTCTGAAAGCGCTGGCGGTGGCCGCCGGCGGTGCGCTGCTGGCCGGTGCGGCCTGGGCGCAGCAGGTGACGTTGCGTGTGCATCTCTTCCTGCCCGCACAGGCCTTCATCGCCAAGATGGCCATCGAGACGTGGGGCAAGAAGATAGAATCCGATTCGGGGGGCCGCTTCCGCGTGCAGGTCTTCCCGTCCATGCAACT
>JANWZF010000336.1 GCA_025054905.1 Tepidimonas sp. | reverse complement strand
CAGCGCGGCCAATGGATTGGCGCACGAGCACGCGCACGATGCGCTGTCGGATGTGCGCGCCACGATCGCGCTGGCGCGGCTGCTGCGCGCGCGCCAGCCGCGGCTGTATGCGTTCGCGCTGCAGCTGCGCCAGCGCGAGCGGGTGCTGGCGCAGATGGGGTTGCTCCAGGGGGCCCCGCAGCCGTTCGTGCATGTCTCGGGCCGTCTGGGGGCGCAGCGCGGCTTTCTGGCCGTGATGTGGCCACTGGGCGTGCATCCGCGCCACCGCCATGAAATCATCGCCTGGGATCTGGCCCACGATCCGCGTGAGCTGGCCGATTTGCGTCCGCAGCAGGTGCGTGACCGTCTGTTTCGCTCCAACGAGGCCTTGGCCGAAGAGGGCTTAAGCCGCCTGCCCCTGAAGACCGTGCACGTCAACCGGGCCCCGATTGTGATCGGCAACCTGGCGGTGGCGCGCGGTGGACCGTCCGAGCGGTTCGGGCTGGACTGGGCCGCCATCGAACGCCATCAGCAGCACGCGGCGCGGCTGCCGGACCTGAGTGCGTTGTGGCAGGCGGTGTTCGCGCCGGCCGAGCGCAGCGAGCCGTCGGACGTGGACGCCGCGCTGTACGAGGGGTTCGTGTCGGAGGAGGACCGCAGCCGGCTGCAGCGGCTGCGCCGGCTCGACCCGGCCGAGCCAGCCTGGCGGCAGGCGGGCGTTGACGATGCCCGCCTGCCGGAACTGGTGTTTCGCTTTCGCGCGCGCAACCACCCTGAGACGCTGACCGAGGAGGAGCGCCTGCGCTGGCGCGCGCACTGCCGCGCCCGCCTGCTGCACGGTCAGGGCGGGGCGCGCACGCTGGCCGATGTGCAGCGTGAGCTGCAGCAGCTGGCCGCGCAGGTCGGTGGCGATGCGCGCCAGCAGGCCCTGGTGCAGGAGGTGCGCGCCTACGTGGAGGCGCTAGCCGCAGCGTTGTGAGGCCCCGACAACCAGCGCCGATGCTGCCCTTCGGTCACGCCGCGCAGGTAGGCCGGGATCTGGCGGGCCGGCATCGGCATGGCAAAACCATAGCCCTGCACGGCATCGCAGCCCATCGCGCGCAACGCGTGCAGCTGCGTCGGGCGTTCCACCCCTTCGGCCACGGCGGTGTGCCCAAGCCGGTGTGCCAGTTCGACCGCCGCCAGCACGATGGCCGCATCGTCGGCATCGCGGTCGAGGTCGCGCACGAAGGTGCGGTCGACCTTCAGGCGGTCGATCGGCAGGTGTTTCAGGTACGCCAAGCTCGAGTAGCCGGTGCCGAAGTCGTCGATGGCCACCGTCGCACCGGCCGCGCGCAGGCGCTGCAGCTCGGTGTCGGCACGGCGGGGGTCGCGCATCATCGCCCCCTCGGTGATTTCGAATTCCAGCCCAAGCAAGGGTTGCGTGGCGTGTTCCGAGTCGGGCACCGCAGCGGCGACCGCTTCGAGCACCCGCTCGGCCAGACCAGCGCGGTCGAACTGGCGTGCCGACAGGTTGACGCTGAGGACCAGTCCGGGGTGTTGCGTCCGCCAGGCTTGCAGTTGGGCTGCGGCGGTGCCGATCACCCAGCGGCTCAGGGCCTCGATCAGCTCGGCCGATTCTTCCGCCAGCGGGATGAACTGGGCGGGCGGCAGCAGCGTGCCGTCGGGCTGCGGCCAGCGCACCAGCGCCTCAAACCCCAACAGCGGCAGCCCCTCACGCAGGCCGTGGATCGGTTGGTAGTGCAGCTCCAGCGCCTCGTCGTGGATCGCCTCGCGCAGGCGCGTCTCGCGCTCGATGCGCAGCAGCACGGCGTCGTTCATCGCCGGGGTGAAGTAGCGCCATGCCGCGCCGCCCTCGGACTTGGCGCTGTACATGGCCAAGTCAGCGCAACGCAGCAGCTCGTTGGCGGTGTCGGCGTCGCGCGGTGCCAGCGCGATGCCGATCGACGGGGTCAGGTACACGCGCTGGAGGGAGCCACCACCCAGGCGGACTTCGAATGGGGCCGACAGTGCCTCCAGCAGTGGCAACGCCACCCGGGCGGCCTGCGTCTCGTCGCTCAGATCGGGCAGGGCGACCACGAATTCATCGCCACCCAGGCGGCCGACCAGATCGCTGGTCCGCAGCCGGGCGCGCAGCCGCGCAGCGCTGTCGCGCAGCACCGCATCCCCGGCTTCGTGGCCCAGCGAGTCGTTGATCGTCTTGAAACGATCCAGATCGATGAACAACAGCGCCAGCAGACTGCCATGGCGTGCGCGGGCGGCCAGCGCTTGCTGCAGCGCCGACAGAAAGCCGGTGCGGTTGGCCAGGCCAGTCAGGGTGTCGGTGTGGGCCAGGCGCTCGATTTCCGCTTGCGCGCGCCGCCGCTCGGTGACATCGGTGTACAGGGTGACGAAGCCACCGGTGCGCAGCGGCTCGCCGTGCACCTCCAGCACACGGCCATTGGGGCGCATGCGCTCGAAGCGGTGCGGCTCGAAGCGCAGCGCGCGCTCGGTCATCGCCCGCACCAGCGCCGCCGGATCGTCGGTGGGGCCGTATTCGCCGCGCGCGACGTTGTAACGGAACATATCCACCAGCGTCACGCCCTCCTGCTCCACCAGCGCGCGCGGCAGCTCCAGCAGCTCCAGCAGGCGCTCGTTCCAAACCTGCACCTTGAGGTTGCCGTCCACCATCGAGACACCCACCGGGATGTTGTCCACCAGGGTGCGCAGCACGTCCAGTGCCTGCTCCAGCCGCTGGCGCTCACGGCGTTGTTCGGTGAGGTCGGTGTAAGTGGTCACGAAGCCCACCACCTCGCCATCACGGCGGATCGGCTCACCCATCACCAGGTGGGTGCGGCCGTTGGGTCGGGTGCGCTCCAGCCGGTGGGGCTCGAAGCGCAGCGCCAGCGCACGCCGCTGCGCCACCGCCTCTTCCACGTCGACCGCCCCGTACTCGCCGCGCTGGGCGGGCACACGGATCAGGTCGTCGAAGTCGACCCCTTCGTGCAGCAGCTCGGGCGGCAGCTCCAGCACGCGCCCGAATTCGGCGTTCCAGACGCGCAGCTTGAGGTGGCGGTCGAACACGCTCAGCCCCATCGGCAGGTGCTGCACGATCGCTTCGAGGTAGGCGCCGCGTTGGCGCAGCTCTTCCTGCAGCCGCACGCGATCGCTGATGTCGATGTTGACGCCGTAGGCGACGCGGTGACCACTGACCGGATCGTGGGTGACCACGATGCGCAGCAGATGGTGCGAGACCGTGCCATCCGGACGGCGCAGCCGATAGTGGGTTTCGCCGTGGCCACGCCGGTAGGCTTCGTCGAGCTCCTGGCCGACGCGCGCGCGATCCTCTTCCACCAGCAGGCGGATCGCGACGGCCCGCTCGGCCGGCTCGTCCGGTCCGATGCCGTGCATCCTTCGAAAGACATCCGACCACCACAGCTGCTGGGTGTCGAGGTCGCGCCGCCAGTGCGCGATGCCGAGCCGGTCAAACAGCTCGGAGACGCGCTGGCGTTCGGACTCGAGCAGTTCGGTTTGCTGCGCAAGGCGCTGGCGCCAACGCCACCCGAGCCCAGCCGCCACGCATGCCACAACCCAGCCGGCGAGGGCCAGAGTGCTCAGCCAGGGGGCGGACTCCAACGACACAGTGAGGCCCAGTATATCGACCCGCGGGCACCCTTGGACCCGCTGAAGGCACTGGGGGATTCCCGTACGTCAAGCCACCTCAGCGCCGCCGTCCCCCGCCGCCGACCAGCCCCCCCAGCAGGCCGCGCACCAGCTGGCGACCGAGGTTGGCACCGATTTCGCGTACCGCGGTCTTGACCACCGCCTGCACCAGCCCGTCGGTGCGGCCGCCGCGCGGGCCCGTGCGTCCGAGCAGCACCTCGCCCACCATGCCTGCCAGCCCCGTCGCGCCGCCACCGGACGGCGCTGCCGGGCCACCCCCGTGCGCGGCGCGCAACTGTTCGTAGGCGCTTTCGCGGTCCACCGCCTGTTCGTACACCCCCGCCACCAGGGACTGGCGCAGCAGCTGCTGGCGTTCCTCGGCGCTGACGGGGCCAAGGCGGCTGGCTGGTGGCAGCACCCAGACTCGCTCGGTGGGGCTCGGGCGGCCCTTGTCGTCCAGCAGGCTGACCAGCGCCTCGCCCACGCCGAGCTCGGTGATGGCGCGCTCGATGTCCAACCCGGGCCGCGGGCGCATGGTCTGGGCGGTGGCTTGTACCGCCTTCTGGTCGCGCGGCGTGAACGCCCGCAGCGCATGCTGGATGCGGTTGCCCAGCTGCCCCAGGATGCTGTCGGGCACGTCCAGCGAATTTTGCGTCACGAAGAACACGCCCACCCCCTTGGAGCGGATCAGGCGCACCACGAGCTCGATGCGCTCCAGCAACACCTTGGGTGCATCCTCGAACAGCAGGTGCGCCTCGTCAAAGAAGAACACCAGCTTGGGTTTGTCGACGTCGCCCACCTCGGGCAGGGCCTCGAACAGCTCCGACAGCAGCCACAGCAGGAACGTGCCGTACAGCCGCGGCGCGTTGAGCAGCCGGTCTGCCGCCAGGATGTTGACCACGCCGCGCCCATCCACTGTCTGCATCAGATCGGCGATGTCGAGCATCGGCTCGCCAAAAAAGCGCTCGGCGCCCTGCTGCTCCAAGGCCAGCAGGGCGCGCTGGATGGCCCCGATGCTGGCGGCGCTGACGTTGCCATACTCGGTGGTGAACTGGCGCGCGTGATCGCCGACGTGCTGCAGCATCGCGCGCAAATCCTTCAGGTCCAGCAGCAGCAAGCCCTGGTCGTCGGCGATCTTGAAGACCAGGTTCAGCACGCCGGTCTGGGTGTCGTTCAGGTCGAGCATGCGCGCCAGCAACAGCGGGCCCATGTCGCTGATGGTGGCGCGCACCGGGTGGCCCTGCGCGCCGAAGACGTCCCACAGCGTCACGGGGCAGGCGCTGGGCTGCGGTGCGGGCAGGCCGCGTTCGGCCAGCACCTTGGCGAGTTTGCCCTCGATGCGGCCGGGCTGGCTGATGCCGGTCAGGTCGCCCTTGACGTCGGCCATGAACACCGGCACGCCGTGGCGCGAAAAGCCTTCGGCCAGCGTCTGCAGCGTCACGGTTTTGCCCGTGCCGGTGGCGCCGGTGATCAGGCCGTGGCGGTTGGCCTTGTCCAGCAGCAGGTGGCATTCGGTGGTGTCGCGGCGCGCGACCAGGATCGATGGGCTCATGGTGTCGGGTTCAAGCGTAACGGGATCAGACCACGGCGTGGCCGGCCGTCTGCGTGGGCGCGGTCGGGCCGCCGCGTAGAATAGCGGATCGCCCCGCACGGCGGGCAAGACGAGCATACGGGCCACGCCCGAAGAGCGTTGCACGAGGTTTGCATGGCAGGACATTCCAAGTGGGCCAACATCCAGCACCGCAAGGCGCGGCAGGACGAAAAGCGCCAGCGCATCTGGACGCGCGTGGTGCGTGAGATCATGATCGCCGCCCGTCAGGGCGGGGGTGACCCGGCGGCCAACCCGCGCCTGCGCCTGGCGATCGAAAAGGCCAAGGCCGCCAACATGCCGGCCGACACCATCAAGCGCAACATCGACAAGGCCACCGGCAACCTCGAGGGGGTCAACTACGAGGAGGTGCGCTACGAGGGCTACGGCATCGGTGGGGCGGCGGTCATCGTCGATTGCATGACCGACAACCGCGTGCGCACCGTGGCCGAGGTGCGGCACGTGTTCAGCAAGCACGGGGGCAACCTCGGCACCGAAGGTTCGGTGGCGTTTCAATTCCAGCACTGCGGGCAGATCGTCTTTGAGCCCGGCACCAGCGAAGACAGGGTGATGGAGGTCGCACTGGAGGCCGGCGCCGACGACGTGCTGACGCAGGAAGACGGCTCCATCGAGGTGCTGACCGCGCCGACCCAGCTGGAGGCGGTGCGTGACGCGCTGCAGGCCGCCGGGCTCAAGCCGGCCATGGCCGAGGTCACCTGGCGGCCGACCAACACCGTGCAGTTGCGCGGCGAAGACGCCCAGCGCATGCAAAAGCTGCTGGATGCCCTGGAAGATCTGGATGACGTGCAGGACGTGTTCCACAATGCGGAGCTGGAGGCATGAGCACGGCCAGCCTGCGCATCCTGGTTGTCGGCGGCGGCGGGCGTGAGCACGCCCTGGCCTGGAAGCTGGCGCAGTCGCCGCATGCAGCCCAGGTGTTCGTAGCCCCTGGCAATGGGGGCACGGCGCGGGCCCCGCGCCTGACCAACGTGCCGATCACCGACGTGGTGGCATTGCGCGACTGGGCCGTGCAGCAGCGCATCGATCTGACCGTGGTCGGCCCCGAGGCCCCGCTGGCGGCAGGCATCGTCGATCTCTTCCGGGCCGCCGGGTTGCGCATCGTGGGGCCGACGCAGGCGGCCGCACGGCTGGAAAGCTCCAAGGCCTTTGCCAAGGCGTTCATGCAGCGCCACGGCATTCCGACCGCCGCGCACGCCACCTTCGCCGATGCGGCCGCGGCACACGCGTATGTGGAGCGCGTTGGTGCGCCGATCGTCGTCAAGGCCGATGGCCTGGCTGCCGGCAAGGGGGTGGTGGTGGCGATGACCGCCGAGGAGGCGCACCGGGCCATCGATGACATGTTGCTGGACAACCGCCTTGGCGTGCAGCACAACGCCGAAGGCGCGCGCGTGGTGATCGAGTCGTTTCTGGAAGGCGAGGAAGCCAGCTTCATCGTGCTGGTCGATGGCCAGCACGTGGTGCCGCTGGCCACCAGCCAGGATCACAAGCGCCTGTTGGACGGCGACGCCGGCCCCAACACCGGCGGCATGGGGGCGTATTCGCCCGCGCCGGTGGTCACGCCCGCGGTGCACGAGCGGGTCATGCGCGAGATCATCGAGCCCACCGTGCGTGCGATGGCCGCCGAAGGGACCCCGTACACCGGCTTTCTGTACGCCGGCCTGATGATCGCCCCCGATGGCACACCGCGCACGCTGGAGTTCAACTGCCGCCTTGGCGACCCCGAGACCCAGCCGATCCTGATGCGGCTGCGCAGCGATCTGGTGGAGGTGTTGCTGGCCGCCAGCGAAGGCCGCCTGGACCAGGTGGCACTGCAGTGGGATGAAAGGGTGGCGCTGGGGGTGGTGGTGGCTGCCGACGGCTATCCGCTGCAGCCGCGCAAGGGCGACGTGATCGAGTCGCTGCCGGCCGACACCGACGATGCCGTCGTGTTCCATGCCGGCACCGCGTTGCGTGACGACGGGGTGCTGGTTACCAGTGGGGGGCGGGTGCTGTGCTGCACGGCGCTGGGGGCCGATGTGGCCGTGGCGCGCCAGCGGGCCTATGCGCTGGTGGACGGCGTGCGCCTGGCCGGCATGCAGGTGCGCCGCGACATCGGACACCGGGCCCTGGCGCGTGCCGTGGGCCGTTGAGCCGACCACGATACTCAGAGAGGAACAGGGGCCATGGTCAGCGACCCAGTCGGCCTGATGCGCGAATACCTGCTCGGTTTGCAGGCCCGCATCACCAGTGCGATTGCCGAAATCGATGGCAAGTCCTTCCTGTCGGACGCCTGGGAAAAAGAGCCCGGCAGTGCGCTGCAGGGCAGCGGCGTGACGCAAATCCTCGAGGGCGGCGAGGTGTTCGAGCGGGCAGGCTGCGGCTTTTCGCACGTCAGCGGCCCCAAGCTGCCGCCGTCGGCCACCCAGCACCGGCCTGAGCTGGCCGGCGCGCCGTTTGAGGCCCTGGGCGTCTCGCTGGTGTTTCACCCGCGCAACCCCTATGTGCCGACGGTGCACATGAACGTGCGCATGATCACGGCACGCCCTGCGCGCGGCGAGGCGGTCAGCTGGTTTGGCGGTGGCATGGATCTGACGCCGTACTACGGCTTCGAAGAGGATGCGGTGCACTTTCATCGCACCTGTGCGCAGGCATTGGCGCCGTTCGGTGCCGACAAATACCCGCGCTTCAAGGCCTGGTGCGATGACTACTTCTGCCTGCGCCATCGCGGCGAGCAGCGCGGCATCGGCGGCATCTTCTACGACGATCTGTCCGAACTCGGCTTCGACGGTGGCTTTGCGCTGACGCGCGCGGTGGGCGATGCCTTTTTGCATGCCTACGTGCCGATCGTGCAGCGGCGCATGCACACCCCTTATGGCGAGCGTGAGCGCCAGCACCAGCTCTACCGTCGGGGACGCTACGTCGAGTTCAATCTGGTGTGGGACCGCGGCACGCATTTCGGCCTGCAGTCCGGCGGGCGTACCGAGTCGATCCTGCTGTCGATGCCCCCACTGGTGCGCTGGAGCTACGATGAAAAGCCGCTGCCCGGCACCCCTGAGCATCGTCTGCTGACCGAATTTCTCGTGCGTCGGGACTGGCTGTGAACGCCGCCGCAGCGGCTGCGCCGAGGCGCGTCGGGGTGTTTGGGGGCGCTTTCGACCCCCCGCACCGGGGACATGGCGCGTTGGTCGAACAGGCACTGCGGCAGCTGGCCCTGACGCGGCTGCACGTGGTGCCCACCGGTCAGGCGTGGCACAAGGCACGCGCGCTGACCCCCGGCGCGCATCGGCTGGCGATGTGCTGCCTGGCCTTTGCCGAGGGGCCGGCGGTGCAGATCGATGAGCGCGAGCTGCGCCGCAGCGGTCCGTCGTACACCGTCGACACGCTGACCGAGCTGCGGACCTTGTACCCGGATGCCGAGCTGATCCTGCTGATGGGCGCGGACCAGTGGGCCGCGCTGCCGAGCTGGCACCGCTGGCGCGACGTGCTGGCCCTGGCCACGCCGGTGGTGGCGCACCGCCCCGGTGCGCCGCAGCCGGCCGCCCTTCATGGGGTCGCTCCGCACCTGCTGCCGTGGGCTGCCCTGGACCTCAGTTCCACGGCGGTGCGCGCCGCGGCTGCGGCGGGTGCCGGGGTGGCGGAACTGGCCCGGTTGGTGCCGCTGGCTGTGGCGCGTTATATTGTCGACCATGGCCTGTACCGATCGGCTGGCCAGCCCTGAATGGATCTGTTTGCTCCATGAGCGATACCGCCGCCCAACGCCGCCTCCAGAAACTGCAGCGCGCCATCGTCGATGGCCTCGAAGATGTCAAGGCCCAGGATATCCGGGTCTTCAACACCCAGGAGCTGACCCCGCTGTTTGAGCGCGTCGTCATCGCCAGCGGCACCTCCAACCGCCAGACGCGGGCGCTGGCCGCCAGTGTGCGCGACAAGGTGGTGGAGGCCGGTTTTGCCAAACCACGTCTGGAAGGCGAGGACAACGGCGAGTGGATCATCGTGGACTGCGGCGCGGCCGTCGTGCACGTGATGCAGCCGGCCATCCGCCAGTATTACCGTCTGGAAGACATCTGGGGGGGCAAACCGGTACGCCTGCGTCGTCGGCCGGCCGCACCGCGGCAGCCGGACAGCACGGCCGAGCCGTCCTCCGCTCCCGTGGCACGACGCCGTCGCCGTGCCGCGGCCGCCGACGCATGAAATGCCACGTGCTGGCCGT